>NZ_DAOLKE010000001.1:0-85384 GCF_035331805.1 Plasticicumulans sp.
TGCGCGGCGCGTTCACGCTGCGCAAGCCGCTCTGAGGCCGGCCTTGCCGCAGCGGGGAGCGAAGGTTTCCGGCAGCGGCTGCATGGCCTGACGCTCCTGCGGCGCGCGCAGGGCCGGGCGTGCGCTGCGATCGCAGCAGGATGATCTGCAGCGCGCCGCCTGATGCGACCGGGCTTAAGCCGGCTTCAAGCCGTCGGGGACGCGGCGGGCGTAGCATGGCTGCATCCTTTCCCTGCGCCCGTCCGAGGTCGTCCCGATGTCATTGCGCCCGCGTGCCTCGCTGCTGCCGCGCCTCGCCGTGCCGCTGTTCGCCGGCCTGCTGTCCGTGTCCTTCGTCGCGAGTGCCGCGCCGCCTCCGCCGGCCGAGCCGGCGAAGCTGCACGCGGCGATGGAGGCGCTGAAGCTCGCGCAGCGCGATCTGGAGGCGGCGCCGTCCGATCACGGCGGGCATCGCAACAAGGCGCTGCAGCTGATCGAGCGCGCGCTCGAACAGTGCGAGCGCAGCGCCGAATCGCTGCGTCAGGCGCACTGAGCGCCGATTTCCGGGCCTGCGGGCCGGCGGCGTTCGTGCGCTCAGCCGGTCGCGGCCGCTTCGCCGGCCGTGCCGCGCACGCAGGCGGCGATGCGCAGGCCGATGTCGCGGGCATGATCGCCGATGCGCTCCATGGCCTTCAGCGCGCTGGCGAGCTGCATGCCGGCGCCGATGCCGCGCGGATGCTCGGCCATCCACGCGACCAGCGTCGCCAGCCGCGCGTGATATTCGGCATCCAGCCGCCGGTCGTCCTCGACCAGTCGCGCCGCAGCCGTGGCATCGACCGCATCGAGGGCCGAACGCGCCTGCGCGAGCATGTCGCCGACCTGTGCCAGCAGCGGGCGCACCGCCGCATCGAGCAGGCTGCGCGGGCAGGGCGTGCCGGCGAGCGCGACGGTGGCGGCAGCGAGCTTGCCGGTCTCGTCGCCGATGCGCTCCAGATGGCGCGCGGCATCGGCGAGCGCCAGCACCAGGCGCAGGTCCGAGGCCACCGGCGCGCGCAGCGCCAGCAGCAGCAGCAGCGCGCGTTCGATCTCGGCATCGAGCTCGTCGATGCAGCGCTCGCCGTGCGGCCAGCGGGCGGCGATGCCGGCATCGAGCGCGAGCAGTGCGGCGGCGGCGGCCTCGAACTGCGTCGCGGCCAGGCTGCCCATGCGCGTCAGCAGGTCGCGCAGGCTGGCCAGGCGCTCGTCGTAACTGCGCACGAGGTGGGGTTCGGTCGTGAAGCTCATGGTGGCAATCCGCAAGGCAGGGACTGGAACGGCCGGGTCGGCCGCCGCATTATTGCGCTGCAACATGACAAGCCCGTGACCAGCGCAGGACGCCGGGGTGGCAGGTGTATTTTCATCTGACGCAATGCTTTTCACGATGGCATGTGCCCCGTAGACTCGCCGCTCCCGCTTCCAGACCCTTCCGGAGTCCCACCATGTCCAGCGTCCCCGGCGCGGCACCACCGCCGGCGTTCCTGTTCGGCGGCCTGCGCGAACACGCCACCCGCCGCGTGCTCGACCACGAAATCCATGCCCGGCCGTCCGAGGAACTGCGCGCCCCGGCGCGCGCCTCGCATCTGGCCGTGCTGTCCGGCCCGGACGGCGCGGCGGCCGATCGCGCCCACGTCGCCGAGCTGTGCTGGCGCTACGGCGTCGAGCCGCCGGCCTCGAACGAGGTGTTCCACGCCATCGACCTCGGGCCGCTGCGCCTGCGCTGGGAGCGGCACACCGAGTTCTCGTCCTACACCTTCCTGCGCGCCGAGCCGGATCAGGACGACCCGTTCGCGGCGCCGCCGATCGCCTCGGTGCCCTCGGACTGGCTCGCCGGCCTGCCCGGCGAGGTGCTGGTCGCCACGCACGTGATCCTCGAATCCGGCGGCAGCGCCGGGCGCGATCTCGCCAACATGCAGGCGGTGTTCGGCACGACCAACATCGCCGGCAGCCGCGTGCTCGGCGGCGCGGCCGTGGCCTGGAGCGACTTCCGCATCCATCCGGACGGCTTCGACCGGCTGCTGGTCGCCGATCACGGCCTGTCGCCGCGTCAGGCCGGGCGGCTGGTGCAGCGCCTGCTGGAGATCGAGACCTACCGGATGCTGGCGATGCTCGGCTTCCCGAATGCCCGGCGCAGTTCGCAGGAGCTCAACGGCGTCGAACGCCGGCTGGCCGAGATCACCGGACGCATGACCGGCAACGAGGCCCCGGACGCCGAGGCGAAGCTGCTGACCGAGCTCTCCGACCTCGCCGCCGAGGTCGAGCGCGGGGCGGCGACTTCGACCTACCGCTTCGCGGCCAGCCGTGCCTACCGCACGCTGGTCGAGCGGCGCATCGAGGAACTGCGCGAGGAGCGCATCGAGGGTCTGCAGACGCTGGAGGAGTTCATGGAGCGGCGGCTGGCGCCGGCGATGCGCACGGTCGAGGCCGTGCGCGAGCGCCAGAGCCAGCTGTCCGAGCGCGTCGCGCGGGCGACCGGGCTGCTGCGCACGCGCGTCGACGTGACGCTGCAGCAGCAGAACCAGGCGCTGCTCGCGTCGATGAACCGCCGCGCCGACCTGCAGCTGCGGCTGCAGGAGACGGTCGAGGGCTTGTCGGTGGTCGTGCTCAGCTACTACCTGGTCAGCCTGCTCGGCTATCTGGTCAAGGCGCTGTCGAAGGCCGGACTGCCGCTGAGCCCGGAGATCGTCTCCGGGGCCGCGGTGCCGGTCGCGCTGGCGGCGCTGACCTGGAAGATCGGCCGCATGCGCAAGGCGCTCGCGCACTGATGCCCCCTCCGGCCCTTCGTCGCGGATCCTCAGCCGAGCAGGCGCTTCAGCTCGGCGACACCGGCGAGGTGGCCGGCGAGCTTCACGACGCCGTCGACGGCGAGGGCCGGGGTCTGCATCACGCCGAAACCGGCGATGCGCGCCGGATCGGTGATCTTCTCCAGCTCCCAGTCGAGGCCCAGCTCGTCGGCGGCCTGCGTCGCGTATTCGGCGAGCTTGCGGCATTTCTGGCAGCCGCTGCCGAGGATCTGGATCTTGCGTCGGTTCATGGCAGGCCTCCGCAGCCGGTCGGTGACCGGCCTCGTCACAGCACGAGATTGAACACGTAGCCGACCAGCAGGATGCCGGTTGCGACCACACCGGTGAACACCGCGATCAGTCGCGGTTTCAGCACCTTGCGCAGGATCACCAGCTCGGGCAGCGACAGCGCGACGACCGACATCATGAACGCCAGTGCCGTGCCGAGGGCCGCGCCCTTGGCGAGCAGCGCCTCGACCACCGGCACGATGCCGGCGGCATTCGAGTACATCGGCACGCCGAGCGCGACGGCGAGCGGCACGCTCCACCACGCCTCGCGGCCCATCAGCGCCGCCATGAAGTCGGTCGGCACGTAGCCGTGGATGCCGGCGCCGACCGCGATGCCGGCGAGGAGGTAAGGCCAGACCCGCCCGACGATGTCGCGCACGGCGGCGCTGCCGGCGCCGAGATGTGCATTCCAGCCGACCGGGCCGGAAAGACCGGCCGCGGCGGTCGTGGCCGGGCAAGTGCGCACCCAGTCCTCGACGCTGCCCTCCATGCCGATGCGACCGATGATCCAGCCTGCCCCGAGCGCGACCGTCAGGCCGAGCGCCAGATACAGCGCCGCGATCCGCCAGCCGAACAGCGCGAACAGCAGGCCGAGCGCGATCTCGTTGACCATCGGTGCGGCGATCAGGAACGACAGGGTCACGCCGAGCGGCACGCCGGCCCCGAGGAAGCCGATGAACAGCGGCACGGCCGAGCACGAGCAGAACGGCGTGACCACGCCGAGTGCGGCGGCGAGGGCATTGCCGAGGCCGCCGCGTCGCCCGGCGAGCAGCGCCCGCGTGCGCTCGGGCGAGCAGTACGAGCGCACGATGCCCATCACGAACACGACGGCGCACAGCAGCAGCAGGACCTTCGGCACTTCGTACAGGAAGAAGCCGATGGCCGCCCCGGCCCGGCTGTCGGGCGCAAACGGCAGCCAGGCAGCCAGGGCCGCGGCGAGTGCCGGCAGCCGCTCGTACACGAACAGCCCCAGCACGGCGCCGGCCACGGCGATCAGGCTCGGGCCGCTGGCGCGCAGTCGCGCCTGCATCGACGACGGAACGGACGGAACGGTCTGCATCGCGGCGCTCCTGCATTTGTTTCGATATCCATAGAACAATGCAGGCAAGCGCGCGATGACCGGTGTCAATCGCTCCGGAGGTTGTCGTGCAGCCCGGCTTCAGCCCTGCAGATGCCCGGCGTGCCAGGCGAGGTGCTCGCCGATGAAGCTGGCGATGAAGTGGTAGCTGTGGTCGTAGCCGGGACGCAGGCGCAGATCGAGCGGGATGCCGCGCGCCGCGCAGGCGGCGGCGAGGTCGTCCGGGTGCAGCTGCTCGCCGAGGAACTCATCGGCCGTGCCCTGCTCGATGCGCATCGGCAGCGGCGCGGCGCCGTCCTCGATCAGGCTGGTCGCATCCCAGGGCCGCCACATGCGCCGGTCGGCACCGAGATAGGCCGTGAACGCCTTCTCGCCCCAGGGGCTCGCCGACGGATGGCAGATCGGTGCGAAGGCCGAGACGCTGCTGTAGCGCCCCGGATGGCGCAGGGCCAGCACCAGCGCGCCGTGCCCGCCCATCGAGTGGCCGCAGATCGCCCGCCGGCCCGGCTGCAGCGGGAACAAGGTCTCGGCGAGCAGCGGCAGTTCGAAGGCGACGTAGTCGTGCATGTGGTAGTGCGTGGCCCACGGTGCGCGGATCGCCTCGACGTAGAAGCCGGCGGCCTGGCCGAGGTCGTAGCCGGGATCATCCGGCACCTCGTCGCCGCGCGGGCTGGTGTCCGGAATCAGCAGCGCCAGGCCGAGTTCGGCGGCGTAGCGCTGTGCGCCGGCCTTGACGCGGAAGTTGTCGTCGGAGCAGGTCAGGCCCGACAGCCAGTACACGGCCGGCACCGGGCCGGCCTCGGCCTGCGGCGGCAGGTAGATCGAAAACGTCATCGGACAGGCGCAGCTTTGCGAGTCATGCCGCCAGCGTTCGAGCCAGCCTTCATGCTCGCGGATGCGTTCGAGGCGTTCGGGGGTCGACATCGGGGCGGGGCCTCGCGGCAGGTAAGGACGGGGAAAGCCGGGCGAAGCGGCGGCCGGTTCATTCAGAACACGATCACCGAGCGGATGCTCTTGCCTTCATGCATCAGCTCGAAGGCATGGTTGATGTCTTCCAGACCCATCGTGTGCGTGACCATCGGGTCGATGCGGATCGTGCCGTTCAGGTACTGATCGACGAAGCCCGGCAGCTGCGAGCGGCCCTTGACGCCGCCGAAGGCCGTGCCCTTCCAGGTGCGGCCGGTCACGAGCTGGAACGGCCGGGTGCGGATCTCGCGGCCGGCACCGGCGACACCGATGATCGTCGACACGCCCCAGCCCATGTGCGTGCATTCCAGGGCCTCGCGCATGACCTCGACGTTGCCGATGCATTCGAAGCTGTAGTCGACGCCGCCGTGCGTCATCTCGACGATGGCCTCGCGCGTGCTGACCGTGAGCGCCTCCGGGTTCACGCAGTCGGTGGCGCCGAGCGCGCGCGCCATGTCGAACTTGGCCGGGTTGGTGTCGATGGCGATGATGCGGCCGGCCTTCGCCATCACCGCGCCCTGGATCACGCTCAGGCCGATGCCGCCGAGCCCGAACACCGCGACCGTGCTGCCGGGCTCGACCTTCGCGGTGTTCAGCACCGCGCCGATGCCGGTGGTGATGCCGCAGCCGAGCAGGCAGACCTTGTCGAGCGGGGCGGCCGGGTTGATCTTCGCGAGCGCGATCTCGGGCACGACCGTGTATTCGCTGAAGGTCGAGCAGCCCATGTAATGGAAGATCGGCTTGCCGTCCTTCGCGAAGCGGCGCGTGCCGTCGGGCATGTAGCCGGTCCAGACCGTCGCGGCGATCGACTGGCAGAGGTTGGTCTTCGTCGAGGCGCAGTACTCGCAGTGACCGCATTCGGGGATGTACAGCGGGATCACGTGATCGCCGGGCTTCAGGCCCTTCACGTCCGGCCCGCACTCCTCGACGATGCAGCCGCCCTCGTGGCCGAGCACGCACGGGAAGACGCCCTCGGGGTCGTCGCCGGACAGCGTGAAGGCATCGGTGTGGCAGACCCCGGTGGCGACCGTGCGCAGCAGCACTTCGCCGGCACGCGGCCCCTCGACTTCGATCTCGGTGACCGAGAGCGGCTTCTGCGCTTCCCAGGCAACGGCGGCACGGGCTTTCATCGGCAGGCTCCTCGTGTGGGGCGATGCCCGCAGGCATCGGGCGGCCGCGGACGGCTCGAACCGCTACAGGCTAGACGGCAGCATCGGGGATGCGCAGGCGACCGCCGGCCCCGGCACGCCGGGGAATGGCCGGTCTCTGCAGGACTGCGGGCGGCGGGCGCCGGTTCCTGTCAGGCTGGATACCCGTCCGCCACCGCCGCCGGAGGCCTTCGCCGATCATGTCCCCTGCCCTGCGCCGCTGGCTGCCCTTCCTCGCCTGGCCGCGTCCGACGCGCGCGACACTCGCTGCCGACCTGCGCGCCGGGCTCGCGGTCGGGCTGGTGCTGATCCCGCAGGCGCTCGCCTACGCGACGCTCGCCGGCATGCCGGCGCAGACCGGGCTGTACGCGGCGCTGCTGCCGGCGGTGGTCGGCTGCCTGTGGGGCTCGTCGCCGCTGCTCGCCGCCGGGCCGGTGGCGCTGACCAGCCTGCTGAGCTTCGGCGCGCTGCAGCCGTTCGCGGCGCCGGGCAGCAGCGGCTGGGTGGCGGCCGCGGTGTGGCTCGCGCTGTACGCGGGCCTGATGCAGTGCGCACTCGGGGCGCTGCGCCTCGGGGTGATCGCGAACCTGGTCTCGGGGCCGACGCTCGCCGGCTTCATCCATGCGGCGGCGCTGATCATCATCGCCACGCAGCTGCCGGCGCTGCTCGGCCTGCCGCCCTGGGGGGCGTCGCTGTCCGGCTGGCCGGCGCAGGTGGCGGCGCGCCTGCAGCAGGCGCCCGGCGCGGTGGCCGTGTCCGCGGCCTTCGGGCTCGGGGCCCTGCTGCTGCTGCTGTGGCTGCGCCGGCACCGGCCGCACTGGCCGGGCGTACTGCTCGTCTGCGGGCTCGGCATCGTGCTCAGCCACTTCAGCGCTTACGCAGGCCATGGCGGGGCCGTGATCGGCAGCGTGCCCGAGGCGCTGCCGCAGCTGTCGCTGCCACCGGCGCTCGATTTCGGGACGCACCGGGCGCTGCTCGCGCCGGCGCTGGTCGTGGCGCTGGTCAGCTTCACCGAGGCGATGTCGAGTGCGCGCACGCTGGCGCGCCGGCGCGGCGAGCGCTGGAACGAGAATCAGGAGCTGATCGGTCAGGGGCTCGCCAAGATCGCGAGCGCCGCCAGCGGGGCGTTTCCGGTCAGCGGCTCGTTCTCGCGCTCGGCCCTCAATGAATACGCCGGCGCCCGCACGGCCTGGTCGACGCTGTTCGCCGCCGCCTGCGTGTTCGCGTTCCTGCTCGCCGGCACCGCCGTGCTCGCGCCGCTGCCGCAGGCGGTGCTGGCGGCCGTCGTCATCGTGCCGGTGACCGGGCTGATCAACGTGGCCGGCCTGCGGCGCATCGGGCGGCTGGCGCGCGACGACGGCCTGGTGGCGCTGATCACCTTCGCGGCGACGCTGTTCGCGGTGCCGCAGCTGCACTGGGGCGTGCTCGCCGGCCTGATCGCCGGCCTCGCGGCCTCGATGCTGCGCCGCAGCCAGCCGCGCATCGTCGAACTCGGCGTGCTGCCCGATGGCCGGCTGCGCGCGCGCGAGCGCTACGGCCTGCCGCGGCCGGCGCCGGACCTGATCGTGCTGCGCCCGGACACGGCGCTGGTCTACGCCAGTGCGGCGGCGGTCGAGCGCGCGGTGCTCGATCACGTCGATGCCGGCGTGCAGCGCGTGCTGCTGGTCGGCACGGCGATCAATGATCTCGATGTCACCGGCCTCGATACCTTGCGCGAGCTGCGCCGCACGCTGGCGGCACGCGGCACGACGCTCTATCTCTGCCGCATGAAGCTGCCGGTCTGGCGGCTGCTGGAGCGCGCCGGCGTGCCGGCGGAGTTCGGCGAAAACCGCTGTTTCCGCACCGAGCGTCAGGCGATCGCGGCGCTGACCGGCGAAAACCCTGCGCCGGCTGCGGCCGATCGCCCGCATCCGTAGTACGGTGCAGGTCCGCATCGCCGCCGGAGAGCCGCCGATGAAGCGCATCCTGATCGCGCACCGCACCGAATACCGCTATCCCGAGCCGGTCCGGCTCGGCCCGCACCGGCTGCTGCTGCGCCCGCGCGAGGGCCACGAGGTGCGCGTCGAACGCTCGCGCCTCGACATCACCCCGGCCGCGCAGCTGCGCTGGTGCCGCGATGCCGATGACAACTCGGTCGCGATCGCGCACTTCCCGCAGCCGGCCGGACGGCTCTGCATCGACAGCGAAGTGGTCATCGAACACCACGACGATGCGCCGCTCGACTTTCTGGTCGAGGACTACGCGCTGCACTACCCGTTCGAGTACGCAGCGGCCGAACGCACCGACCTGCAGCTGGCGAGCACGCCGGTCTATCCGTCCGATCGCGCCGTGGTGGCGGCCTGGGTCACCGGACTCGGCATCGGGGCGGGGACGCTGGAAACCTACGTGCTGCTCGACCGGCTGAACCGCGCCATCTGCGGGCAGCTGGAATACGGCATGCGCGAGGAGCCCGGCGTGCAGTCGCCGGCCGAAACGCTGCGCCTCGGCACCGGCTCCTGCCGCGACTACGCGACGCTGTTCATCGAGGCCTGCCGCGGCCTCGGGCTGGCGAGCCGCTTCGTCAGCGGTTACCTGCACACCTCCGAGACCGCCGCCGGCCATGCCTCGACCCACGCCTGGGCCGAGGTCTACCTGCCGGGGCCGGGCTGGAAGGGCTTCGACCCGACCGGCGGCGTGCTGACCGGCAGCGACCACATCCCGGTTGCGGTCGCCCGCCACCCGGAGGCGATCCCGCCGGTGTCAGGCAGTTTCTACGGACCACCGGATCTGCAGGCGGACATGCAGGTCGACGTGCGCGTGGCGGCGCTCTGAGGCTGTGCCGGCAGCCCCACCGCATCCTGTCCGCAGCCACCGCGAGGGAACCGCCGATGAACACCGCCGCCCGCCTCGCCGAACGCCTGCTGCCGCTGCTCGCCGCCACCCGCCAGCCGCGGGCCGCGAACAGCGAGACCCCCGCGCTGCCGGCCGACGAAGCCTTCCTCGCCGTGCGCGGGCCGGAGCGCTGGCTGGCGCTGAACGGCGCCAGCCGTGCCGCGGCGCAATCCCTCGGCGAGGCGCTCGCCGGCGACGATGCCGCGGCGCTCGAAGCCGCACTCGATGCGCTGGTCGCCAGCACCGGCGACTGGCTGGCGCTGCACGCCGAGCTGATGCAGTCCGAAGCCACCGATGCACAGCTCGCCGAAGGCCGGCGCCTGGCGCTCGCCGTCGTGGCGCGGGCGCTGTCGGATCTGGCGCTCTGGCTCGCCCGCGTGCTCGCCGGCCTCGAACGCCAGCCGCCGGCACCACTGCCGCCGCTGCGCCTGCACGCGCAGGCCGAGGTGCTGCGCTGGGCGGCGTGGGACGGACGGCGGACGCTGACGCAACCGCTGCCGGCGCCCGGCGATGGATCAGCCGGATCGGGCTGGATCCATCAACTGCGACGCTGGCTGTCGTCGCACTTCTAACCGGCGTTTCCGCCTGACCGGCCGTTACAGCCGCATCCGGCTATGCCGACTGTGGCGGGCATCGGGTTACCATCGTGGCATACCCCACGTCCGCGCCGCTGCATCGGTGGTGACCGGCATGACCGCCCGCAGAGACGGAGTCCCCAGCGATGAACATTGTCAATCCGCTACCCGGGCTGTCGTCAGCGTGCAAGCGCTTCCCCACCGGCCGCACGTTGCTGTCGCTGGCGCTCGGGCTGGCCATGCAGCAGGCACCTGCGCAGACGGCACCCTCAACCGTCACTTGGGGAGGTAATGATGGCGAAACTTGGACTACCGGTTTCTGGGATGACATTTCCGGCAGTCCGCAAGCCGGGGACATCGTGCAGCTGCTGGCCCCGGCCGGCAGCAATCTGGGATCGCAGACCGTCACCTACGATGAGACTGGCGCTCCGGCTTATGCCTCGCTGACGATCGATGCCACTGCACCGGACTCGATGACGCTGCAAAGTGACAATGCCAATGCGTTGAATGTTACTGGCAACTTCGCCATCGGCAAGAACGGCAACGGTATCTTCCAGCAGTCCGCCGGCGCCGTGAGCGCCGCGCAGGTCTTGCTTGGCGGCGAGGTGTTCGGTACCGATACCAGCAACGGCAACGGCCAGTACACGATGAGCGGCGGCAGCCTGACGACGAGCACGCTGACGGTCGGCAATCTGGGCAGCGGCAGCTTCACGCAGAGCGGCGGCGACGTTTCGACCTCGCAGCTGACGCTGGGCAGCGCCGGCGGAACGCCCGCCAACAGCTTCGGCCAGTATTTTTTGTCCGGCAGCGGCACGCTCACCACCACGCAGTCGACGATCGGGGACATCGGCCGTGGCGAGTTCACGCAAAGCGGCGGCACGCATACGGTCGCCAGCGATCTGGTGCTTGGCAACGCGCCGGCGCTGACCGGCGGCACGCCGGCCCGCGGGGGCTTCTACACGCTCGGCGGCGGCCAGCTGATCGTCGCCGGCAGCACCATCATCGGCAACGGCAACAACGGCTTTGCCGGCGAACCCGGCGGCAGCGGCAGCTTCACGCAGAGCGGCGGCTCGCAGTTCGTCGGCGGCGAACTGCGGGTCGGTAATACCGGCAGCGATGCCGGCGGCACCGGCAGTTATGTGCTCTCCGGCACCGGCAGCCTGACGGTTGCCGGCACGCTGCGTCTCGGCGCGGCTGGCAACGGTTTCGGCGGCACCGGCAGCTTCACGCAGACGGGCGGCAGCGTGAGCGCCTCGAACCTGAGTATCGGTGAATCCGATACGACCAGCGGCGGCACGAGCAGCTACACGCTGTCCGGCGGCACGCTGGCAATCACCAGCAACGTGCTGGTCGGTGCCGGCGCCGATGGCACGTTCACGCAGTCCGGCGGGGTGTTCACGGTCGGCAATGACCTGAGCATCAATACCGGCAGCTACGCACTGTCGGGCGGCAGCGTGGGTATCGGCACCTCGCTGCATCTGGGCTCGGATCACGCGGCCACGCTGCTGCAGAGCGGCGGTTCGCTCGATGTCGGTGACCAGGCCTTCATCGGCGCCGGTGCCGGCGGCAACGGCAGCTATACGCTCAGTGCCGGCACGCTGAGCGCCGATTACCTTGATGTGGCGATCGTGGCGGGCAGTACCGGCACCCTGACCATCCGCGGCGGCAGCGCGACCGCACGCGTGAACCTCGTCATCGGCAGCGACGCGACGACGACGGCGAGCCTCGTGCAGACCGGCGGCAGCGTGTCCGTGCAGTCGGCGAGCTTCGGCCTGTACGTCAACGGCAGCTACCGCCTGAACGACACCGACGGTCCGGCGTCGCTCGATGTCACGCACGATGCCGTGATCGGCGACACCCTCAGCGGCAGCTTCACGCAGGTGCAGGGTGCCGTGACGGTCGGCCATGACCTGATCCTCGGCAGCGGCACGAGCGCCGGGGCCAACGGCAGCTACGCGATCTCGGGCGGCAGCCTCGATGTTGACGGGCGGGTCATCATCGGCCAGACGACCGGCGTCAGCGGTCAGTACACGCAGTCGGGCGGCACGGTCACGGTCGGCGGGGATTTCGTCGTCGCCAACCTGAGCGGCAGCCACGGGACGGCCACCCTCAGTGCCGGCAGCCTGAGCGTGCATGGCACGGCCACCGACAGCCGCATCGTCGTCGGCGGCCTCGGCAGCGGTTCGTTCACGCTCTCCGGCGGCAGCGTGACTGCCGACGGCCTGTCGGTCGGCAACAATGCCGGCGGCAGCGGCACGTTCACGCAGACCGGCGGCACGCTGACGGTCACGAGCGGCGGCGGCCTCGGACGCTCGGTGATCGGCGCGCTCGGGGACGGCACGTATTCGCAGAGCGGCGGCACGCACGTGACCACCGATCTCGTGCTCGGCAACAACCCGGGCGGCGGCAGCGGCACGTATGCCCTCGGCAACGCCGTGCTGAGCGTCAGCGGCACGACCTGGGTCGGGGCCGTGACCACCGGCGCGTTCACGCAGACCGATGGCTCGCACGCCACCAACCGCCTGCGCATCGGCAGCGACAGCGGCGCGAGCGGCAGTTACACGCTCGGCGGCGGCACGCTGAGCGTCGGCACGCTCGCCGTGGTCGGTGATGCCGGAACCGGCTTGCTGATCCAGACCAACGGCACCGCCACGATCGGTGACGACCTGATGATCGGGCGCGACGGCAGCGGTGTCGGCAGTGTCGCGGTTTCCGGCGGCACGCTGACGGTCGGCGGTGATCTGCTGATCGGCAACTTCGGCCAGGGCAGCTTCTCGCAGACCAGCGGAGCGGTCGCGGTCGCCGGCGAGCTGCTGCTCGGCGGCTGGCAGGACACCACTGCGCTGACCGGCAGCTGGGCCGACGGCAACGGCGTCTACGTGCTCGACGGCGGCACGCTCGACGTGGCGACCGACGCCGTGGTCGGCAACCGCGGCAACGGCCGCTTCGAGCAGACCGGCGGCACGTTCACCGTCGCCAATGCCCTGATCATCGGCAATCGGGACGCCACGCACGGCGAGTACGAACAGTCCGGCGGCACGACGCAGGTCGACGGCGAGCTGATCGTCGGCCGCCCCGCGGGCTCGACCGGCAGCTACACCCTGTCCGCCGGCAGGCTCAACGTCAGCGCGGATGCCTGGATCGGCCGGGCCGGCAGCGGCACCTTCACGCAGACCGGCGGGCTCGCCATCATCGGCGGCGACCTGCTGATCGGTGCCGAAGCCGGCGGCACCGGCCGGTACCGGCTCGACAGCGGCACGCTGGCCGTCGGCGGCAGCATCGTGCTCGGCGGCACGACCACGGCCGATGGCGGCAGCGGCGAACTGACGCTCTCGGGCAGCGCAAACCTGTACGCGCACGGCCTCGACCTGCGTCCGGGCGGCACGCTGGGCGGGCTGGGCGGCGGCATCACGCTCGGCGACTCTGAACAGGGCAACGCCGCCGCCGGCACGATCATGGTCAATCGCGGCGGCACGCTCGCCGGTAACGGCACGATTGCGGGCAGTATCACCGTCAACGATGGCGGCACCCTCAGCCCCGGCAACTCGATCGGCACGCTGAGCGTCGGCGACGTTGCCTTCGCCAGCGGCTCGACGCTGCGCATCGAGGTCGACGGGGCCGGCAACGCCGATCTGCTGCACTCGACCGGCAACATCACGATCAGCGGTGCCACGCTGCGCATCGACTCGGCCGACGGCACGTACTCGGCCGACGCGAACTACACGCTGCTGACCGCCGACGGCCGTATCAACGGCACCTTCACGAATGTCGTGACCTCGCTGCCACTGCTCGCACAGACCGCCACCTATACCGGCAACGCCGTGACGCTGGTCGTGCCGACCCCGGACGAAAACGCCTCGCGCTCGCCGCTCGACCTGATCGGCGGCAGCCCCGTGAGCCTGCTCGGACGCATGACGCTCGCCGATGTCGAGGCCGGCTTCCTGCTCGACCCGCTGGTCACCGGCATCGACGAGGGTCAGGCCGGCATCGGTGCGCGCATCGGGCGCTACCACGCCGACGGCTACCGCCAGACCTACGAGGAAATGCCGCTGCGCTATGCGTGGAAGCTCGACAGCGGCCTGACCGTGCTCGCCGAGCTGCCGGTCGCGAACATCACGACCAGCGGCCGGGGCGTCGATCGCCGTGACCGCAGCTACGGCTTCGGCGGTGGCCTGCGCGTACCGGTCGCCGCCGGCTGGGACCTGAAACCGATGTTCCGTTACGGCACCGTCGTCGACGAGGACTGGGACCACGTCGGCTCGCTGGCCTCGGCCTCGCTGACCAGCCACTTCCGGACGTCCTTCGGCAATGGTTACGAGTTCGGCGCCGACAACCTGATCGGCTACTTCCAGTCGGTCGGCGGTCGTGTCGAAGGACTGAACGCCGGCTACCGCCTGCACGAAGTCGCGCTGCACAACGCCGTGCGCGTCGGCGGGCCGCTGGAGGGCACCTTCCTCGGCAGCGGCGCGCGCTGGACGGCGTGGATCTCGGACACGCGCTTCCTCGGTTCGGAGCTCGCGGCCGACAACTTCCAGCGCATCGGCATCGCCGCGAGCACGCGCGTGCGCGTCGGTGAACGCTTCTCCGAGAACCTGAACCTCGGCCTGCACTACACGCAGTCGGCCGGCGGCGATCACGGTGTCGAGCTGAACTTCGGCTACCGCTTCTGAGACCCGGGAGGCTGTGCCGATGAGCGCACTGCGGTTCTGGCTGCTGCTGCTCGTGGCGGCCGTGCTGTCGGCGCTGCCGCTGATCGGGCTGCCGCTGCGCTGGGCCGGCACCTTCTTCCATGAGCTCAGCCACGGGCTGATGGCCGCGGCGACCGGTGGCGACATCGTGCGCATCGTGCTGCGCACCGACGGCTCCGGACTGTGCGTGTTCACCGGCGGCTGGGGCGTGCCGGTGGCTTTCGCAGGCTACGCAGGGGCGCCGCTGTGGGGGCTCGGCATCTTCGCGCTGGCGAGCGGGGATTCGCAGCGCGACGACGCGCCGATCCTCGCCGGCCTGCTCGGCGGCACGGTCGCGATCACGGCGCTGCTGTATGCGCGCGATGCGGTGACGATCGTGATCTCGGCGCTGCTGGTCGCGCTGTTGCTGCTGCCGCTGCGCCGGCGCTGGCGCAACGGGCGGGCGCTGCAGGCCGGGCTCGAAGTCCTGGGGCTGGCCGTGATGCTCGATGCCGTGCAGGCGCCGCTCGCGCTGTTCGGGCTGTCCGGCCGGCATGACGGTGCCGATCTGGCCGCGCACACCTGGCTGCCGGCGCCGCTGTGGGCCGGGCTCTGGTGCGTACTGGCGGGGGCCTGCCTGTGGCTCGCCTGGCGGCGGGTGCGTGCGCTGCGCTGAGCGATGGCCGGGCCGGCGGACCGGAAAACAAAAACCGCCCGACGGTGCGGGCGGTTTTCAGGAAGGTCGGGGCGCCGGCGATCAGGCGGCCTTGACCAGATCCTTGTACTCGGCGCCGACGCCGGCGAGCAGGTCGGCATAGGCCTTGGCATCGGCCTGCAGCTTGGCACCCAGCTCCTTCGCGACTTCGACCGAGGACTCGCCGTAGGCCTTCAGGCTGGCCAGATCGGTCACGTCGGTGGCGGCCTTCAGGCGCGCCAGGCTCAGGTCGCTGTAGCTCTGCAGCAGGCTGAAGTTGAAGGCGGTCAGCTTTTCGAGGCTGGCGACGTTCAGCTTGCCGGCCTTGACGACGGGGGCGGACAGGGACTCGAGCGACGGAACGGAGAACTGGGTCATGGCTGCATCCTCGTTTGGGTGGCGGGGCGGTCGGGTTCCGGTGAACCCATGGGTGCCATTATATCCATGCGATGCTGCAGTGCAACATCCTTTTGAGCCTTCTGTCCCGACCCTGTTCCTTTCCCCGTGATTCAGCCGCCGGCCCTGCCGAGCAGCGCGAGCGCGGCATCGCGTCCTTCGAAGGACTGCGCACCGGCGAGCAGCGCGCGCAGCGTCGTGCGGGCCGCCTCGACGCGGCCGCTGGCGAGCTGCGCCCGGGCGAGGTTCAGCCGGATCGAGCTGGCCGACGGCTCGCCGCGGCTCGCCGTGTCCAGTACGCCGATCGCCGCTTCCGGCTGGCCCGCGGCGATCAGCACTTCGCCGAGTGTCTCCAGCACCTCCGGCCGCGGGGCCAGCAGCGCGGCCCTGCGGGCGTGGACGAGCGCCTGCTGCGGGTCGCGATCCCGCAGCAGCCAGGCGAGGTCGTTGAGGGCCACGACCTCGTCGGGTCGCTGGCTCAGCACGAGCACGAGGGCGACGCGCGCGTCCTCCAGCCGGTCGAGCCGTTCGTACAGGGTCGCGAGCTGCAGGCGCAGCCCGACGGCCTGCGGATGCCGGGCGAGCCAGGTCTCCAGCATGCGGGCCGCGGCCGCCCCCTCCCCGGCCGCCTCGCGCCAGGCTGCCTCGCGCTGCGGCCAGCGGGCCTCGTCGGGCTGCCGGCCGCGCAGCAGCGCGTAATAGGCCGCCGCCTTCGCAGCTCCCTGCTCGCGGCCGAGCCGTTCGCCGGCGTGATCGAGCAGGGCCGGATGATCGGGCACGGCCTGCTGCAGCTGCGCGAGCCAGGCCCGGGCCCGGGCCGGATCGGCCGCGAGCGCGTCGAGCCGTGTGAGCAGGGCTGGCGCCGGCGCGGCCTCGCGATCGGCCCGCAGGGCCGGAATCAGGGCCTGGAGCAGCGCTTCGGCGTCGCTGCGGGCCGCCGCGCCCGCGGCCAGTCCGTACAGTGCCGCCACCGAGTCCGGCCGGCGCGCGAGCCAGTCGCGATGCAGTCGTTCAGTCTCGGCGATGTCGCCGGCCTGCAGGCGCGCCGCCGCCAGATGCGCCAGCACGGCTTCGTCGTCGGGATGGGCGAAGTGCAGGCTGTCGAGGCGGGTGACGGCGTCGGCGAGCCGGCCGTGCTGCGCCTGCAGGCGGGCGAGCAGCAGCTGCGGCGCCACGGCTTCGGGGGCGATTCCGGCCACGGTCTCCAGCGCCGCGATCGCGGCTTCGGGCCGGCCGTGCAGCCATTCGAGCCGGGCGAGCGCCATCAGCGTCGGCACATGCCGGGGGCTGCGGGCGAGCACGGCCTGATAGCGTGCACGGGCTGAATCGGGCCGGCCGTCGAGCAGATCGAGCCGCGCCAGCGCGGCAGCGGCCTGCGCCTGGCCGGGCACGAGGGCGAGTACACGTTCGTAGTCGGCACGGGCCGCCGGCAGGTCCTGCAGCCCCTCATGCGCCGCGCCGGCGTAGAGCAGCGGCTCGACCGCCTCCGGATGCGCGGCCGACAGCGCCTGCGCCTGCGCCAGGGCTTCGGCGTGACGACCGCTGGCGAGCCGGGCGAGCAGCAGCGCCCGGGCCTGCTCCTGCGCACCCGGCGCGCGCCCGGCGGCGGCACCGAGTGACTGCAGCGCTGCGTCGTGCTCGCCGAGGGCGAGCTGCGCCAGGCCGTGGCGCATCTGCGCATCGGCCGATTCGGGCCTGAGTTCGACCAGCCGGCGCAGCTGCGCCTCGCCCTCCTGATAACGCCCCTGCAGCAGCGCGGCCATGCCGAGGATTTCCAGCGCTTCGGCGTCGTCGGGATGGCGTGCCAGCAGCGGCTGGATCGCCGCCTCGGCGCCCGGGCCGTCACCGGCGGACAGGCGCAGCCGGCCGAGCAGCCGGGCAACGCCGTCGGCTTCGGGATGGCGGGCGGCGAAGCCGGACAGATCGGCCAGCGCCGGTTCGCGCTGTCCGAGCGCGAGCCGGGCGCGGGCGAGCTGTTCATGGGTTCCGGCGTCTTCGGGCGCGCGCTGCAGGGCGCGTTCGAAGGCCGTGACCGCTTCGGCCGGCTGCTGGCGGCGCAGCGCCAGCAGGCCGAGGCCGTAGTGCATCAGCGGCTGATCGGGCAGGCGCTCGGCGACCGCCTCGAAGTCGGCGCGGGCACCGGCATCGTCGCCGAGCTGCACGCGCACGAGGCCGCGGCGCAGCCGCAGTTGCGGCACCGAAGCCGCATCGGCGAGCGGCAGGGCTGCGTCATAGGCCTGCAGGGCGGCCGTGTACTGCGCGTCCGCCAGCTCCCCGTCGCCGAGCAGCGTCCAGGCCAGCCGGGCGATGTGTGCGGCGGGCGCCGGCTGGCGCGCGAGCAGGGTCTGGAGGCGGGTGCGCGCGGCCGGCCAGCGACCGGCCTGCAGATCGAACTGCGCGAGCCCGAGCTGCGCGCGTGCCGAAGCGGCATCCGTCGCCACCGCGGCCTCGAACTGCAGCCTGGCCTGCCCGGTCTGGCCGAGGGCCTGATGGGCGGTGGCGCGCAACGCCCGCAGCTCGGCGAGCTCCGGCGTGCGCATGTTCGGCTGCACGATCGCCCGATCGAGCAGCGCCTGCCATTGCTGCTGCACGGCCAGCGCTTCGGCCAGCGGCACGGCCAGCTCGCCGGCCGGCACGCCGAGCTGCGCGGCACGCGTCAGTTCCTGTTCGGCGTTCGCACCGTCGCCAAGCCGCACGTAGGCGATGCCGAGCAGGCGGCGGGCAGCCCCGTCACCGGGGCGCTGCTGCAGGCGGTTCTTGATGTCGATGACGGCGGCGCTGACCTGACCGGCTTCGAGCTTGCGGCCGGCAGCGGTCAGGACATCATCGTCCGCCTGCGCGCCGGTCCCGGACAGGATCAGCACGCAGGCGCAGACGGCGGCGCGCGTGCGGTACAGGGCGGTTCGGGGCATGGATCACCATCCTGATGAACGGAGGGCCGCAGCATATCCGCAGCCGGCAGCCCCGGTCCCGGGATAACGCCTGCGTCAGCCGCCGAGCTTCTTCAGCAGCGCCGCGGCGTCGCTGCGCTCGGCGAAGCGGGTGTCGCCGGCGAGCAGTTCCTTCAGCAGCCGGCGGGCGTCCTCCTTGCGCTGCTGCCCGGCCAGCGCCACGGCGAGCTGGTAGCGGATCGAGGGCTGCTGCGGTGCGCGCAGGGCGGCGTACTGCAGGACCTCGGTCGCGCGCACGTATTCGCCGCCGGCAATCAGCACCTCGCCGAGGGTTTCGAGGATGCGCGGCTCCGGGCGCAGGCGCACGGCGCGCTCGGCCAGACGCAGGGCACGGCGCGGGTCGTCCTTGCGCAGCAGCCAGGCGAGGTTGTTCAGCGCCGAGACGCGCGTCGGGTTGTCGGCGACGATGCGCTCCAGCTCGGCCTTGGCATCGGCGTTCTGGCCGGCGGCGAGCATCATCGCCGCCAGCTGGGCGCGCACCGTGTCGTCGTCCGGATGCCAGCGCAGCCAGTCGACCAGCACCGAGCGCGCCTGGGCCGGCTCCTTCGCCTGCTGCCAGAGTTCGACCTCGCGCAGCGCCCAGAGCTGTTCGTGCGGCTGCCGGCGGCGCAGGCCGCCGTAATAGATCGCCGCCGGCTGCCTGCCCTGCTGGCGTTCGATGCGCCGGCCCTCGAATTCGAGCAGCGCGAGGTTGTCGGGCAGCGCCTGGTTCAGTTCCTCGAACCAGGCGCGGGCGGCGGCCTCGCCCGGGGCCAGTTCCTGCAGCCGTGCCAGCAGCGCTTGCGCGAGGGCATTGCCGGGGTCGGCGGCGAGCGCCGGACGCAGCGCTGCGCGCAGGCCGGCGTCGTCGCTGCCGGCGGCGCAGGCCGAGGCGTAGCCGTACAGGCCGGTGGCGGACTTCGGATCGAGATCGAGCAGACGGCGGTAGGCGGCGCGGCCGCCGCCGGCATCCCCGAGTGCGGTCTTCGCGGCTCCGAGCAGCGCGATCAGCTGCACATCGTCCGCATGGCGGGCATGCACGGCTTCGAGCAGTTCGAGCGCCGCCGCATGCCGGCCCTCGCGCCCGAGCAGGCGCGCGAGGCGCAGGCGCGGCTCCAGCGCCTCCGGATCGGCCGCGACCGCCTGCTCCAGCGCGCGCCGGGCGGCCTCGGGGTTGTCGAGCCGCAGTTCGAGCGCTGCCAGCTCCAGCAGCGTGGCCCCATGGCCCGGATGCTGTTCGAGCACGGCCCGATAGCGCGAGCGGGCCTTGTCGGGCCGGCCCTGCTGCAGGTCGAGCGTCGCCAGTCCGCCCGATGCGGCCGGGTCGCCGGGGCTGCGCGCGAGCACGCGCTCGAAGGCGGCACTGGCGCCCTCGGTGTCGAGGGCGCTCGCGCGGGCGATGCCTTCGAGCAGCAGCGGTTCGTTGCGATCCGGCCACAGCGCCTGCAGGCGCTGGGCGGCAGCGACGGCTTCGGCATGCTGGCCGCTGCGCAGCAGCCCGAGCGCCAGTGCGTATTCGTAGCGTTCCTGACCGGGCTGCAGCTGGGTGGCCTGCGCGAGTTCGCGCAGGCCGTTCTCGCGATCGCCGAGTGCCAGCAGGCCGAGGCCGAGCCGGTAGCGCGCCGCGGCCGAATCCGGATCGCGTTCGACCGAGCGGCGCAGCAGCGGCTCGCCCTCGCGCGCTTCGCCGCGGGCGAGCGCGATCGCGCCGAGCATGTCGAGCACGGCGTTGTCGTCGGGATGCAGTTCGAGCACGTGGCGCAGCAGTTTCTGCGCGCCGGCGGTATCGCCCTGCTGCAGGCGAATCGTCGCGAGCAGGCGCAGGATCGGATCGCTGTCCGGATGTTCCTGCAGGAATTTTTCCAGATCGGTGACCGCCTGCTCGCGCTGGCCGAGCGCGATGCGCGTGGCGGCGATCTTGGCGTGGATGTCGGGATTCTCGTGATCGCGCTGCAGCGCGCGTTCGAAGGAATCCAGCGCATCGGCATAGCGCCCCTGCCGGTACGCGAGCAGCCCGAAGCCGAAATGCGGCAGCGGCAGATCCGGCAGCCGGGCGTTGACCGCACCCAGATCGGCACGGGCACCGTCGGGATCACCGAGATCGATGCGCAGCAGCCCGCGCTTGAGCTGGATCGCCAGCGCCTGGTGCGGCCGGCCGGTGGCGATGGCGCGGTCGTAAGCCTTCGCGGCCTCCGGCAGGCGCCGGGCCATGATCTCGACATCGCCGAGCAGCGCCTGCGCGATGTGCTCGACCGGCTGCGGCAGCGGGGCCGACAGCACGGTCTGCAGGCGCTGGCGGGCGGTGTCGGGGTGGCGGGCCGCGAGTGCGAGACGCGCCTCGGCGATCTGCGCACGCGGCGCGGCCGGGTCGGTGGCGAGCGCGGACTTCACGGCCGCCTCGGCGTCGCCCTGGCGGCCGAGCGCGAGCAGTGCCTCGCCGCGCAGCGCGCGCAGGTCGGCGACATCGCGCATCGACATGCCCGAGACCGGCTGCACGCTTTCGAGCAGGCGCTGGTATTCGCGCTGCAGCAGCAGGGCTTCGGCGAGCGGCAGTGCGATGCCGGTCTCGCGGACCTTCAGCCGCCGGGCGCGCAGCAGTTCCTTTTCCGCCTCCGCACCGTTGCCGAGCTCGACGTACAGCACGCCGAGCAGCCGCCGGCCCGGCCCGTAATCGGGCTCGTCCTGCAGCGCGTTCTTCAGTTCGATGATCGCGGCGCCGAGCTGGCCCTGCGCGCGCAGCTGTTCGGCCTTGTCCAGTTCCCTGGCCAGGTCGGCTGCGGCGGTTGCGCTGCCGGCGAGCAGCAGCAGCGCAGCCGCAAGCGGCCGCATCCGGGTGTTCCACATCATGCAAGTCCCTCGATCGATGAAGCCGATGAAACCCGGCGGGCCGCCGGCCGGCCCCCTGGCCCTTGCCGGCGACCCGGTGAACCGGAGCGGATTCAGCTGCCGATCTGCGCGAGCAGGCTCTGCGCCTCGGCGCGCTCGGAGAAGGGCTGATCATTCCCGAGCAGGGATTTCAGCAGCTCCCGGGCCTCGTCCCTGCGTCCGTCGAGCGACAGCGCAAGTGCCAGGTGATAGCGGGCCGAGCCCAGCTGCGGGGCGCGCGCGACGGCCTTCGCCAGCACCTCGGCGGCCCGGGCGTACTGGTGCTGCGCGATCAGCACCTCGCCGAGCGTGTCCATCAGCCGCGGATCGGCCGGGCGCAGCTGCAGGCAGCGGTTCGCGTAGTCCAGCGCCCGCTGCGGATCGTCCTCGCGCAGCAGCCAGGCCAGGTTGTTCAGGGCCGCGAGCTGGTCGGGCCGGCGTTCGAGCACCGCCTCGAAGGCGGCGCGGGCCGGGGCCCGGCGATCGGCGTCGAGGTGGATCAGGCCGAGCGCGAAGCGCGCCTGCACGTCATCCGGGTGTGCCTGCAGCCAGCGTTCGAGCAGGGCCTGGGCCTGCGCGGCCTCGCGGTTGCCGCTGCGGAGCTCGGCCTCGCGCAGCACCCACAGCGCGGCCTGCGGCTGGCGGCGCTGCAGCTGGGCGTAGTAGGTCAGCGCGGTCGGGGCGCCGTATTGCCGGTAGCGGCGCTGGCCGATGAAGTCGAGCACGATCTCGTCGTCCGGGCGATCGCGCAGCAGCGCTTCGAGCCAGTCCTCGGCCTCGCTGGCGCTGCCGGCGAGACCGACCAGGCGTTCGAGCAGGGGCAGGGCTTCGGGGCGGCGGTTGTCGACGGCCAGGGCTTGCGCGAGCGTGCCGCGCAGGCCCGCGGCATCGCCGGCCTGCGCGTGCGCGGTCACGAGCGCGTAGCGGGCCTCGGCCGACTGCGGCTGCAGTTCGATCAGCCGGCGCAGCGTGCCGATCGCATCGGCGCTTTCGCCGTTTGCGCCCTGTGCCAGGCCGAGCGTCAGCAGCAGCGGCGGATACTCCGGAAACTCGGCGCGTACCGCGACCAGGGTGCCGACGGCGAGCAGGGGCTGGCCCTGACGCAGCTGCCAGCGGGCGAGCAGCACGTAGGGCTGCGGCACATGCGGATCGGCGGCGATGGCTTCGCGCAGGGTTTCGGCATAGGCCTCGCCCTGGCCCTGCCGGGCTTCGAGCCGGGCGAGCTGCATCAGCGTCGGGGCATGCCCGGGGTGATGGGCGAGGATCTGCCGGTACCAGCCGCGCGCGCCATCGATGTCTCCGCTGCCGAGGTCCAGGGCGGCGAGGGCGCCGGCGGCCCGCGGATGTCCGGGCTCCAGTGCCAGCGCCCGGCGGAAGGCGGCACGGGCTTCGGCATCCTGCTGGCGGGCGGCCTGGGCAATGCCTTCGAGCACCAGCGGCTCGGCCTGGTCCGGCAGGCTCTGCTGCAGGCGGCGCGCGACGGCGATGGCCTCGTCGAAGTGCCCGGCGCGCAGCAGGCTGACGCTCAGGCCGAACTCCAGGCCGTGCTCGTGCGGATCGAGCTCGACGGCTTTCTGCAGCTCCTCCAGCCCGCGGTTCTGGTCGCCGGCGGCGAGCAGGCTCATGCCGTAGGCATAGCGGCCGAAGGCGGAAGCCGGTGCCAGTTCGGTGGCACGCGCCAGCAGTTCGCGGCTGCGCGCGGCATCGCCCTGGGCGAGCGTGATGCGGCCGAGCAGATCGAGCAGCGCGGCATCATCGGGCTGGCGTTCGAGCAGCGGCTGGATGAGCGCGGCAGCGGCGTTGGCATCCCCGCGGCGCAGATAGGCATTCCCGAGCAGGCGGGCGGTCACCTCGGATTCGGGATGCTCGGCCAGGAAGCGCGACAGGCCGTCGATCGCCGGGTCGAGCTGTCCGAGCGCCAGCTGCGAGGCGGCCAGGTAGTAGCTGGCATCGGCGTTGTCCGGCGCCCGCTGCAGCGCACGGCTGAAGGAAGCGGCCGCCTCGGCGTAGCGCCCCTGCCGGTAGGCCATCAGCCCGAAGCCGTAATGGACCAGCGTATGGTCGGGCGCCCGGCCGGCGACGCGGTTCAGATCGGCGGCGGCACCGTCATAGTCCTGCAGCTCCACCCGCACCAGTCCGCGGCGCAGCACGACGCCGAGATGACTCTGCCCGGTGTCGATGGCTCTGGTGTAGGCCGCATCGGCTGCAGGCAGATGCCGGGTGGCAACCTCGAGATCGCCGAACTGCGACCAGGCATCGTTGGCAAGCTGCGGACTCAATGACTGGTCGACGGCCCGCTGCAGCCAGACGCGGGCCTGATCGTGGCGCTGTTCGGAGAGGGCCAGCCGGGCACTGCCGAGCAGCGCCCGCACGGCGGCCGGATCGGTGCGCAGTGCGCTTTCCAGCGAGGTGCGGGCTTCGTCGTTGCGCCGCAGCGCGAACTGCGCCTCGCCGCGCAGCGCGCGCACGTCGGCCACCTCGCGGGCGCTCATGCCGGTCAGCGGCTGCACGTCATCGACCAGTCGCTGCCAGGCCCGCTGCAGATAGATGGCTTCGGCCAGCCCTGCCATCAGCCGCGGCAGCGGCACGCCGAGCCTGCGCGCCAGCCGCAGTTCCTTCTCGGCGGCAGCTCCGTCGCCCTGTTCCAGATACAGGCTGCCGAGCAGCAGCCGCACGCGGGCATCCCCGGGCGCCTCGGCCAGAGCGTTCTTCAGCTCGATGATGGCGGCCGGCAGGTCATGCGCCTTGCGATGGTCCTCGGCACGCTGCAGATATTCCGGATCGGCGCTCGTGCCGGCGACACCGGTGCCGGTGCCCGCCAGGGTGATGGCGACGGCAGCGGCAGACAGGCCGCGGCGAAATCGGTGCAACATCTGTATCCTCCAGCACGGCCGGGGTCGGGTCGGTCTTTCCGAGCCGCTGACCGGCGCTGCACCTTAAACGAGTCTGGCGGCCGATCGCGAGCCTGCGGGCGGCCTGAAACATGCCCTGACGCTTGCCGATCCTGCTCCTGGCCGCGGTGCAGGGCGGCGCGATCTCGAATTCCTGCCGGCCCGTACCTCTTGCCATGCCCGAGCTGCTGACGATTGCAGGCGTTCAACAGGCAGAACGGCAGCTGTCCCGCCATCCGGGGCTGGCGGAGCTGATCAGCCGTCACGGCCCCTGCCCGATCACCCCGCTGCCCGGCGTGCAGCCCTGGCTGGCCCTCTGCTCGGCCGTCATTCATCAGCAGCTCGCCGGGCGCGCCGCGGCCGCGATCGAGGCGCGTTTCCGCAACCGGCTCGGCACGGCACCGGTTCCGGCCGGGGTACTGGCCCTGAGCGACGACGATCTGCGCGGCACCGGCCTGTCGCGCCAGAAGGCGGCTGCGATCCGGGACATCGCCGCACGTGCCGCGAGCGGCTTTCTGCCCGATCGGACCGAAGCAGACAGGCTGACGGACGATGAACTCGTCAGCCGGCTCACGGCCGCGCGCGGCGTCGGGCGCTGGACCGTCGAGATGTTCCTGATCTTCACGCTCGGACGGCCCGACGTCTGGCCGGTCGACGATTACGGGGTGCGCCGGGGCTGGTGCGTGATCGAGGCCAATCCCGGATTGCCGCGGGCCCGGGAACTGCTGCACTGGGGGGAAGCCTGGCGGCCGTGGCGCAGCGTGCTCGCCTGGTATCTGTGGCGGGCTGCCGAAGACGGATCGACCGGCGCACCGGCAGCGCAATGAGCGCCGGGCAGGCAGCGGTCGGTCGTGACCATGGCCGGATTGTGGATTGCACGCAGCCGAATGAGCCGGTGCCACGGAAAACGCCAGCCCGGTCAGCAGTGAGGAATGCTGTCCCGCGTGATATTCGGAATAACAGAACCGCCGGCCAATCAGCGTCGGCTATGGCCGTCGAATGCGGGGGTGTCCGTCAGCGCCGGCGCAGTCCGGAATCCCGTCCGCTGCGCTCGCGACCGGTCCTGCGCACGTCGCGGTTACCGCCGCGACCCACGGGCGGAGCCGCCGCAGGGGTCGGGGCATGCGCGGAAAACACGGCCAGAGCGCGCTGGGCGCCTCGCTCGAAGAGCTTGATTTCTATGGCTTTTTCAATTTTATCCACGAGTCGGTGCAAATCCGGCAGTGACATCGCGGCAAGATCGATATGGGAAAGGTCGGCTCTGATCGGCATGGCGCCGTGTACTCCCTCCGGAGTGGGGTGCAGTAATACCGTTTGGACAACGGCAGAAAACCGCCCGTTCACCGGGCAGATCGGAATGATGATCTTCGATTCGACGACGCGTGCGCGTCGAGGCGTCATGACGCCCTGAACTGGTGCAGCTGACCGGAATCCGGACGAGTGATGCCTCGAACGATGCCGCAGCGTCAGGTGCAGGCATTTCGATCGATCGGTCCTGATCGGGTAATGGGCCGAGTGTATCGCAGCTTTCAGCGAATGCAGTGCTTCCGGACGAGGTCGTATGCAAATTTCCACGACTTGCCGCCTGCGCGGCAGGCAGGGATTGCCGCAGCTGAACCGCCGCCCGGTAACGGGGTCACACGCATGTCCCGGACGACGGCAGGAACGGAAATCCTGCAAAACGCTGTGTCAGTCCCCGTGCAGCGAGTCGTTTCCGGCGCCGCAGCGCTCATGATGCGCGGCATGTCCGCAGCCCTGAATCCGGAGCAGACCGCCATGTCCATGCACGCGTTGTACGCCATGCCCGGCCCGCAGGGGCATGGCTATGACAGCGTCCATGTGCCCCATGCGGTGATCACGCAGGTCGTCGTGTACGGAGATACTCCGCTGCGGGCCTGGCGCGAATATCTCGGCATCAGCCGCGAGACCGTCGCCGAGCGCATGGGCGTATCGGCGCGCGTGATCCGGGCCTGGGAGGAAAACCCGCTGACGCCGCCGCGGCGCTCGGCACTCGTACCGCTGGCCCGCGCGCTCGGCATCGATGTGAGCCGCTTCGACCTCTGAGCCGGCACCCGGCATTGCAGCCGCCCACGGCCGCCGCTCGACGCATCTCCCTGCCTCGCCTATCGTGCCAGCCCCTGCCGCCCGGTCTGCACGTTCGTGTCCGCTTCCCCGCTGCCGCTGATCCCGTCGATCCCGTCCTCTGATCCTGAACGCCGTTTCGGCGGCATCGCCCGGCTGTATGGCAGCGACGCTCTCGCCCGCCTGCAGGCGGCGCGCGTCGTGGTCGTCGGCGTCGGCGGGGTCGGCAGCTGGGCCGTCGAGGCACTGGCGCGCAGTGCGATCGGCACGCTGCGGATCATCGATCTCGACATCGTCCATGAGTCCAACGTCAACCGGCAGCTGCCGGCACTCGACGGGGAATTCGGACGGGCGAAGGTCGAGGTGCTCGCCGAACGCATCGGCCGGATCAATCCGGCCTGCACGGTGGAAGCCGTCGAGGATTTCCTGACCCCCGAGAACGCCGCCGGCCTGCTCGCCGGTGCCGATGCCGTCCTCGATGCGATCGACAACGTCCGCGCCAAGGCCGCGCTGATCGCCTGCTGCCGGAGCGCGCATCTGCCGCTGGTCGTATCCGGCGGGGCCGGCGGCAAGCAGGACCCGGGGCGGATCCGGCTGTCGGACCTCGCGCAGACCGAGCAGGACCCGATGCTGGCGAAGCTGCGCCAGCGCCTGCGCAAGGAGTACGGCTTTCCACGCGATCCGGCGCGGCGCTTCGGCATCGACTGCGTCTGGTCGCCGGAGCCGGTGCTGCGACCGCGCTCCTGTGCCGGCGATGCCGGACTCAACTGCGCCGGTTATGGCGCATCGATGTGCATGACGGCGAGTTTCGGGCTCAGGGCCGCGGCCCGCCTCATCGAGCGCCTGAGCGCGAGCGGTCGCTGAAAGCGCGCGGCCCGCTCACGAAGCAGGGTGTTCGTTCAGCCGCCGTGGCCGCCGAGCATGCGGGCGTCGAGCAGACCGCTCTGCCAGCCGTCGGCATCGAGCGCGCGGGCCAGTCGCGTCGAGGGCAGATCGTCGACACCGCGCAGCCAGGCATGCGCACCGGCCGCCCGGATCGCTGCGATCCGCCGTGCCAGGCGCTCGCGTCCGAGCAGCGACGCGCGGGCCGCATACAGGTGGCTGCGGCAGAGCTTGACGGCGTCCGGATGCAGGGACAGCACCTGCTCGAACGCGCCCGGATCATCGCCGCGCAGCACGCAGGCCGTGCCGAAACCGTGGGTCCGGAAGCCGGACAAGGCCTGCATCAGCCGCGAGCGCGGCATGCGATCGGCGTCGGCGATCTCCAGCACGATCTGCGAGGGATGCACGCGCATGCGTGCCAGCAGATTCGCGAACACGGCCCCGAACTCGCCGCTGATCGCCCCGAGATGCAGCGGATGCACGGCCAGCCACAGCCGCCCGAGCGACAGCACCGCACGGGCGTTGAACACATGCAGCGTACGCACCAGCCGATCCAGCCAGCCGATCGCCTGTGCATCCAGCGCCAGCGCATACGGCACCCACGCCGACAGCGGCCGGCCATGCGGGCCGCGCACGACGGTCACGGCCTGATGGCCGCTGATGCCGCCATCGGCCGCGAACAGGGTTTCAACGCCGGTCGACAGGCGCAGTCCCTGGAAGCTGCCAACTGCGCCGTCGCTGCTGCGCTGCAGGGCCGCCGGCGCCCGCCGGCCATAGTCATCGTCGGCGAACCGGCGGTTCAGGTCATCGATCAGATCGGTGGCTTTCATGTCGGAACTCCCGCAAATGACGGCCGGCCACACCGGCCTGGCTGCTCGGCCGGATCGACCGGCCTGCCGGGAACTTTGACAATATTCGTGCCATCCAAAGCTTTTCTGTATGGATCATATACTTGCCGATATTTAATGCTGCAATGCACGCAGGCTTCTGTCCAAAACTGTCGCTCCATGGCGACATGAATGCCTGCATTCTTCCATGCTGATGATTTCTATGGACAATCCATGTCTTTCCTCGGCGACAGCCCCCGGAGCCGGCCATGCAATCCTGCTACAGACGCTGGGAAAGTCGGGATCGCTGGTATGAAGCCAGCATCGGAACGGATCTGTTCGGCCAGCTGACGCTGACCTGCCGCTGGGGGGCGCTGCGCAGTGCCCGGGGCGGCATGCAATGCCGGCCGCTCACCGGTGCAGCCGAAGCCGGACGCCTGCTGCAGGCCCTGGCCCGGCGGCGCGAGCGACACGGTTACCGGATCGTCGCAGTCCTCGCCTGAGCCCGGTGGCTTCAGCGGGCACGCAGGTGCGCCAGCAGTTGCGCCAGCGCGCCGGCCGGATCATCCGCCATCGCCACGAGGCTCGCGCTGATCATCAGGTTGTCGGGCAGTCCGAAATCCTCGATCACCCATCCCCCGGCATCCCGCCAGCCCGATGCGCAGTGGACCGCCTGCGCCACGCGCAGCCGGTAGGCCCCGGGCGTTTCCGACCAGCCGGCCACCGGCTTGCCGCGCGCGACGGCATAGCCGATCTCGAACGCCGTGCCCGGGTCCAGCGACGGGCCGCGAAACGGGGTGCAGTCGGCCAGCACGGCATCGGCCCGTTCGAGCAGTGCGAGGTTGGCTTGCAGGATGGCTGCTGCCTGCGCGGGACCGCACCCGGCGTCGCCGGGCACTTCGGCGTCGAGCGGAAACAGTCCCTTGCAACCGGCGGCCGTGCACAGTGCCTGCAGACGCCGGCCGATGCCGGCGGCGTCCGGATGGAACACGGCGGGTCCGGCGAGATAGATCACGGGACACTCTGGCTTCATGGGGATCGGCTCCTCAAGCGCGCACGGACCCGCCCGGGTGTAGCCGGCAGCGCGAGCGTTGTCAGGGGCCCGGCGGGCAGGGAGGCGGGCATAAAAAAAGGGCCGGAAGAGGACCGGCCCAAAAGGAGGAGGAGAGGTAACACCCGACGCAGCGGATGTTGCATTGCAATATGGACGCGATGTTGCAGCGCGTCAAGGGTTGTCCGGGTTGACGGGCAAAATTTCCGGAAGCGGCTCCCGCCAGCGGGCCGGCCGGGGCCGCTCCTATACTCGCGCGCAGTCACTTCCCTCCCCTGCCCGACCGAAAGGCGCTGCGCATGTCGCCCGTATCCCTGTCCGCTCTCCTGCGCGGCGAAAAGCCGCTGCTCAGCGCGATCGCCGTCATCCTGATCGCCTATCCGCTCGAACACACGCTGATCGACAGCGGCCGCAGCATGGCGCTGATCGCCTCGGGCGTGCTGATCGCCGTGATCCTCAGCGTCGCCCTGCGGGTCGCACATCACGCCGAGATCCTGGCCGATCGCTACGGCGAACCCTACGGCACGATGATCCTGACCATCAGCGCCGTGCTGGTCGAGGTCGTGATCCTCGCCATCCTGCTGTCGCACAATCCCTCGCCGACGCTGGTGCGCGACACCATCTATTCGGCGCTGATGCTCGACATCAACGGCATCCTCGGCCTTGCCGCCCTGCTCGGCGGACTGCGCCATGGCGTGCAGGCCTACAACGTCGATTCCGGCAACACCTATCTGACCATGATCCTGTGCGCGGTCGGCGTGTCGATGATCGTGCCCGAGTTCATTCCGCACATGACCTGGAAGGCTTATTCGATCTTCAACATCCTGGTCATGCTGCTGCTGTATGCGCTGTTCCTGCGCCTGCAGACCGGTCAGTACGCCGGTTTCTTCAGCTACCGCTACGCCCACCGCGCCGGTCAGTCACCGCAGGAACTGCACGCCGAATCCGAAGCCGCACACGATCCGTCCGCCGTGCGCAACTCGGCGGCGCTGCTGGTCACCGGCCTGGTGCTGATCGGGGCGCTGTCGGAAGTGATGGCCAAGACCATCGACGTGAGCCTCGCCGGCAGCGGCATGCCGGTGATCGTGCCCGGCATGCTGGTCGCGCTGATCTCGGCGAGCCCGGAGATCATGACTGCATTGCGCGCCGCTCTCGAAGACCGCATGCAGCCGGTCGTCAACATCGCGCTCGGTGCCTCGCTGTCGACGGTGATCCTGACCGTGCCGGTGATCGAGGCCATCGCGCTGCTGAGCGGCCAGCCGATCGAGATGGCACTGACCGCCCCGCAGACGGTGATGATGGTGCTGACGCTGCTCGCCGCGACCATCAACCTGCACGACGGCGAGACCAACGCCATCGAGGGCACGGCACACTTCGTGCTGTTCCTGACCTTCCTGATGCTGGCGGCGCTCGGGGTCTGATGCCGGCTGCCGGTATCAGCCGCGCGTCGTCCGCACCCAGGCCGCCAGCTCGGTCAGCGTTGCACCGCTGGCATCGGCGAGCGTGTCGAGCCGTTCGGCCGGTACGCCGGCGCGGTTGACCCAGAAGGTCGGATAGCCGTACGCACGCGCCCCGGCTGCGTCCCAGCCTCCGAAGGCCGCGAATGCGATGGCCTCGCGCGGCAGCTTCCAGAAACCCTCAGCCATCGCGTACGCGCGCGGATCGGGCTTGAAGGCGCGCACGCGATCGGTGCTCAGGTGCTCGTCGAACAGGCCGTCGAGGCCGCTGCCGGCGACGGCCCGATCGAGCATCGCCGGCGTGAAGTTCGACAGGAACGCGAGCCGCAGGCCCTCTGCCTTCAGCGCCCGCAGCGCCTCAGCCGCATCCGGCCAGGCGCGCAGCTCCAGCCAGCCCTGCATCAGCCGATCCCGCTGTTCGCCGCCGAGCTTCAGGCCCGTCTGCGCTGCAGCGAAGTCCAGCGCTTCCCCGGTGACCTGCCAGAAATCCGCGTAGCGGTTCATCAGCGTGCGCAGCCAGGTGTATTCGAACTGGCGCGTGCGCCACGCAAGCGTCAGGGCCTTGCCCGCTCCATCCGGAAACATCTGCTCGGCCAGGGCGGCCAACGGGCGCGGATCGAAGGTCGTGAAGCCGTCGAGGGCGATGGCAGCGACCGGCATCGCAAGCGGGGTGGCGGAAGCCGTCGGCAGGCGGGCGAGTGCCGCTGCGCTGGCGCTGGCGGCGGCGTACTTCAGGAAGCGGCGACGGGTGAGGGACATGGCGGATTCCGGCTGGATGAGGGGTGTCGCTGGCTACGCAGCCACGCGGAGCCCGGATGCCGGATGTAACGAAACGTCAATGGAAAATTGCCGGAATATCCGCGTCGCCGATGGAAATGCCTTGCGGATTCGGTGCTTGCCGTATGGACAAAGCAGAATGGGCAGAAAGTGACGCAAAGTTAATGTCAATAAGGATTTCAAGCACTTGCTGCTTCCCGAACGGGCTTCTAGCTTCATCGGCGCTTGACCGATTCCGCCCATGGACGTGCGGTCCAGGATGTAGCGGAGACACAGCATGGCAAACTTCCTCAAGCGGCTTCATGCCAGCTTCAAGCGCCTGATCTGCCCGGTTCTGGCGCATGACTGGCAATTCGAAAACATCCACCGCGATGGTCACTGCACCGCCGTCTGCCGCCGCTGCGGACGACGTGAACCCGCCCTGGTGCTGACGCACGAGCCTCATCCAGGCGTCCACGCCTGATCCCTCGCTCCCCGCCCTGCCCGAAACCTGACAGCGCCTGTCCACTGACGTCCGGATGGCCGTGCAAGCCACCGGGCGTCGTCGTGTCAGCAGTTCGTGTCAGTGGCCGTATCAGTGGACCGTGCAGCTCATGCACGGATCGAACGAGCGCACGACGTGCTGCACCGCAAGCGGCACGGTTTCGCCGGGCTCGACCGCTGTGCCGATCAAGGCCTGTTCGAGCGGTCCCGGCACGCCGTCGGCCGAACGCGGCGAGAAGTTCCACGTGGTCGGCGCGATGATCTGGTAGTGGCGGATGCGCCCGCCGTCGATGCCGAGCCAGTGGCCGAGACTGCCGCGCGCAGCCTCGATCAGTCCGATGCCCGAACCCCCGGCCGGCAGCGGTGCCGGCACGCAGCAGGGGGCGCCGGCTTCGAGCAGGCTGCTCCAGCGTTCCATCGCCGGCACCACGCGTGCGAGTTCGACGGCACGCGCGAGCACGCGCGCGACGACATTTGTCCCGCCATTGCGGCCGTTGCCGCCGTGCAGCGCGCGCAGCAGCGGCTGGCCGTCGACGAGCTGGCGTGCCAGCGCCCCGACCTCGACCGGCCGGCCGGACAGGCGCGGTGCCTTGCACCAGGTGTAGGCCCCGGGCACGTCGATATCGGGCTCGGTGCGACCGGCGGCCGGCGGCAGAGGCGCCGCTGAGCGCAGCCATGCATGACTGGTGTCCTCGCGGATGTCGCCGGGGTCGAGGGCGTGCAGCGCGCCATCGGCGATCAGTCCGGCCCGGAACAGCCGGCCGTCGGCCTCACTGACGTAGGCCCCGAAACTCATCAGCGGCAGGTCGAGGCGCCCGAGGCCGGCGAGGCCGAGCTCGTCGGCGGCGTGCAGGAACAGGCGCAGATCGCAGCTTTCCGGCGCGGCCGCGTGCTGCCAGCCGGCGAGCTGCGCCGGGGTGGCGAGCCCGGCGAAGGCTTCGAGCGCACAGCCGAACAGCCGCGTCTCCAGAAACTGCCGGAAGCCGGCGAGCACCAGCCGCAGCCGGATCTTCTCGCCCGTGCCCGGGGCGCGCGTCGTGCCGCCGGGTGCGAGCGCCAGCGTGTGCGGCCATTTGCCGGCGAGCAGGCCGGCGATGTGGAAAAAGGCCGTGCGCGCGGCCATCGCTTCCGGGCCGGCCGTGCCGCCGCCGGCGGCGAAGCGGGCGTGCACGGCCGGGAACCACGGCCGCTGCGCGTAGGCCGGGCGCGCGAAGTCGGGCATGAAGAACAGATAGAAATGCGCGAGGTGATCGGCGAGGTTCTCGCAGGCCAGCACGAGGTTGGCGGCGAGCTGGCCGTTCGGCGGGGCGCTGATGCCGGCGGCATCGGCGAGCGCGAAGGCCGCGGCCGCGGACTGCGACACCGAGCAGATGCCGCAGAGCCGCGGCACGATCGCCAGCGCGTCCTCGGGCACGCGCCCGATCAGCATCGCTTCGAAGCCGCGATACAGCGGTGCCGAAACCTCGGCCGAGCGCACGCGGCCGTCGGCAAGGTCGAGGCGCACTTCGAGATCGCCCTCGACGCGGTTGAACGGGCCGACGACCAGCCGGCTCACGGCTTGCGCACGTGCATCTTCGGCGGCACGACCGGATGGTCGGCGACAGCGTTCTCGCGCACGCGCGCCGGGGTCGCGGCCTTGGCGAGCGAGGCGAGCGCGACGAACCAGGCCTTCGGCATGTCGGTCGGCAGGCCGACCGGGATGCCGCCGAGCTTGGGCGTGCGCTGAAAGGCGTGACCGGGGTTCTGGAAGCCCGGTGCGACGCAGTCGATGCAGGCGAAGCCGGCGCGCGTGCACGAACCGCCGCCGTTCCAGACGCGCTCGTTGCAGTCGGCGTGCGCCTGCGTGCCGCGGCAGCCGAGGTGTTCCATCAGGCAGCCGAGATCGGACGGCTTCTCGGCGCTCGCCTTGTATTCGTAGTACTCGTTGCGCGGGCAGCCGTGATGCACGAGCCGCTCGTAGATCGCGCGCGGCCGGCCGAAGGCATCGAGGCCGCCGGCGTCGAGCTCGCCGAGCGCGAGCGCGGCCAGGGTTTCCAGCACCCAGTCCGGATGCACGGCACAGCCGCCGAGTGCGATGACCGGCAAGCCGGATGGCGAGCGCCAGTCGGCGCCGAGCGCACCGCCGCGGCGGGCATCCTCGAACTGCAGGCCGCAGGCTTCGGTCGGGTTCGGCGCGCAGGCGCTGAAGCCGCCCGAGACCGCGCAGCTGCCGACCGCGACCGTGCAGCGGGCGCGCGCCGCGAGCCTGCGCACCCAGTCGATGGTCGGCACGCCGGTGCCGCCGAGCACGTGGAAGCGCCCGCTGCCGTGCGGTCCGCGCAGCAGCGCGCCTTCGATGCAGAGACAATCGAGCGGGTGTTCGCCGGCGGCGATGGCTTCGAGCAGCGCGATGACCTCGGCACCGCTTGCCTCCGACAGCGACGGATGCCACAGCAGCTCGATGCCGAAGGCCGCGAGCCGCGCGTACAGGCCGGGCGGCTCGGCGCAGCTCAGCGCCATCGAACAGCCGCCGCAGCCGCCGGACTGCAGCCACAGCACGCTCCAGGGTTTCGGCATCGGTGCGGCCTCCGGCGGTCACTCGGATGGAAAGCAGGTTTCCGCAGCGGTTGCGTGGTTTACGCCGGCCACGGACGCCCGGTTGCGGCAGGCATTCAGCAGGTCATTGAAACGAAAGGGCAAGCCAGGCTTCTGCTGGCGCAGGATCATCTGGCACGATCCTTGAGCATGGTCTTTCCCCGATACAACGACAGGCCGACCACGGGGGGAAGATACATGGCCGAGATCGAAACCTTCTATGAGGTCATGCGGCGCCAGGGCATCACCCGGCGCAGCTTCCTCAAGTTCTGCAGCCTGACCGCCGCCGCGCTCGGCCTGAGTCCGGCCCGGGCGGCCGAGATCGCTGCGGCGATGGAGCAGAAGCCGCGCACGCCGGTGTTATGGCTGCACGGACTCGAATGCACCTGCTGCTCGGAAAGCTTCATCCGCGCCGGCCATCCGCTCGCCAAGGATGTCGTGCTGTCGATGCTGTCGCTCGATTACGACGACACGCTGATGGCCTCCGCCGGTCATCACGCCGAGGCGATCCTCGAAGAGGTGATGACGAAGTACAAGGGCAACTACATCCTCGCCGTCGAAGGCAATCCGTCGCTGAACATGGACGGCATGAGCTGCATCGTCGGCGGCAAGCCCTTCGTCGAGCAGCTGAAGCACGTCGCGAAGGACTGCAAGGCCATCATCGCCTGGGGCGCGTGCGCGTCCTGGGGCTGCGTGCAGGCGGCGCGGCCGAACCCGACGCAGGCCGTGCCGGTGCACAAGGTCATCACCGACAAGCCGATCATCAAGGTGCCGGGCTGCCCGCCGATCGCCGAGGTCATGACCGGCGTCATCACCTACATGCTGACCTTCGATCGCCTGCCCGAACTCGACCGCCAGGGCCGGCCGAAGATGTTTTACGGCCAGCGCATCCACGACAAGTGCTACCGCCGCCCGCACTTCGATGCCGGCCAGTTCGCCGAAGCCTTCGATGACGACGGCGCGCGCAAGGGCTACTGCCTCTACAAGCTCGGCTGCAAGGGCCCGACCACGTACAACGCCTGCTCGACCGTGCGCTGGAACGAAGGCACCTCGTTCCCGATCCAGTCCGGCCACGGCTGCATCGGCTGCTCCGAGGACGGCTTCTGGGACAAGGGCTCGTTCTATGACCGCCTGACCAACATCCAGCAGTTCGGCGTCGAACAGAACGCCGATCGTGTCGGTGCCACCGCCGCCGGCGTCGTCGGGGCCGCGGTCGCCGCGCACGCGGCGGTCAGCGCCGTGACCCGGGCGCGCGTCAAGCACGTGCAGACCGACGAGCGCAGGGAGGACCGCTGATCATGGCCGTCATCAATACCCCGAACGGTTTCCGGCTCGATGCCGCCGGCACGCGCGTCGTCGTCGATCCGGTGACGCGCATCGAAGGCCACATGCGCTGCGAGGTCAACCTCGACGCGAACAACGTCATCACCAATGCCGTGTCGACCGGCACGATGTGGCGCGGTCTGGAGGTCATCCTCAAGGGCCGCGATCCGCGCGATGCCTGGGCCTTCGTCGAGCGCATCTGCGGCGTCTGCACCGGCACGCACGCGCTGACCTCGGTGCGCGCGGTCGAGGATGCGCTCGGCATCCAGATCCCCGAGAACGCCAACTCGATCCGCAACCTCATGCAGCTGACGCTGCAGGCGCACGATCACCTCGTGCACTTCTATCACCTGCACGCGCTCGACTGGGTCAACCCGGTCAACGCGCTGAAGGCCGATCCGAAGGCGACCAGCGAGATCGCGCAGAAGATCTCCGCGTGGCCGCTGTCGAGTCCGGGCTACTTCCGCGACATCCAGACCCGGCTGAAGAAGTTCGTCGAGAGCGGCCAGCTCGGCCTGTTCAGGAACGGCTACTGGAGCAACCCGGCCTACCGGCTGCCGGCCGAGGTCGATCTGCTCGCGGTCGCCCATTACCTCGAAGCCCTCGATTTCCAGCGCGAGATCGTCAAGATCCACACGATCTACGGCGGCAAGAACCCGCATCCGAACTGGCTGGTCGGCGGCATGCCGTGCGCGATCAACGTGCACACGACCGGCGCGGTCGGCGCGATCAACATGGAGCGGCTGAACCACGTCAGCAGCATCATCGACCGCACGCGCGAGTTCATCGATCAGGTCTATCTGCCCGACCTGATGGCCATCGCCTCGTTCTACAAGGACTGGACGTACGGCGGCGGCCTGTCCTCGAAGGCCGTGATGTCCTACGGCGACATTCCGGAGCGGGCCAACGACTACGGGGCCGCGAACCTCAAGCTCCCGCACGGCGCGATCATCGGCGGCGACCTCAGGAACATCCAGAACGTCGACGTGCGCGACCCGGCCGAGGTGCAGGAGTTCGTCGATCACAGCTGGTATCGCTATCCCGAAGGCGCCGGCAAGGGCAGGCACCCCTGGGAGGGCGTCACCGAGCCGGACTTCACGCTCGGGCCGAACACCAAAGGCACGAAGACCCGCATCGAGGCCCTCGACGAAAGCGCCAAGTACTCGTGGATCAAGGCGCCGCGCTGGAAGGGCCACGCGGTCGAGGTCGGGCCGCTGGCGCGCTACATCATCGGCTACGCGCAGAACCGCCCCGAGTTCAGGGAGCCGGTCGACAAGGCACTCCGCGATCTCGGCCTGCCGCTCGAAGCCCTGTTCTCGACCGTCGGCCGCACGCTCGCCCGCGGCCTCGAAGCCTCGTGGGCGGCCGCCGAGATGCGCCACTTCCAGGACAAGCTGGTCGCGACCATCAAGGCCGGTGACGAATCGACCGCCAACGTCGAGAAGTGGGACCCGTCGACCTGGCCGAAGTCGGCGAAGGGCGTCGGTTTCACCGAAGCCCCGCGCGGCGCGCTCGGCCACTGGGTGCGCATCGAGGACGGGCGCATCGAAAGCTATCAGGCCGTCGTGCCGACCACCTGGAACGCCAGCCCGCGCGACGTGCAGGGCAACATCGGCGCCTACGAGGCCGCACTGCTGAACACGCCGGTGGCGCGTGCCGACGAGCCGGTCGAGATCCTGCGCACGCTGCACAGCTTCGATCCCTGTCTCGCCTGCTCGACGCACGTGATGGGACCGGACGGCGAGGAACTGAGCACGGTCCGGGTTCGCTAAAGTGAACCTGCCCCCGTTCCTTCCCGCCCGAATCCGGAGTCCCGAGGAGTCCCGATGAGTTCCGAAATGATGCGCAAGCTGTTCGTGCTGTGCCTGCTCGCGGCCGTGATCCCGGCCGCTCACGCCCATCCCTTCCACGCCGAGGCTTCCGGCTTCCCCGCCGGCCTCGCGCACCCGCTCGGCGGCCTCGATCACCTGCTGGCGATGCTCGCCGTCGGCCTGTGGTCGGCCTGGGCCGTGCCGCAGCAGAAGTTCGTGCTGCCGCTGGCGTTCCTGACGGCCATGGCCGGTGGGGCAACGCTGGCACTGAGCGGCCTGACGCTGCCCTTCGTCGAACCCGGCATCGGGGTTTCGGTGCTGGTGCTCGGCCTGCTGCTCGCCGGTCTCGTGCGTCTGCCGCTCGCCGCAGGTGCAGGGCTGGTTAGCGTGTTCGCGCTGTTCCACGGCGTTGCGCACGGTGCCGGACTGCCGGAGGCCGCCTCGCCGTATGGCTATGCCGCGGGCTTCCTGCTCGCCACCGGCCTGCTGCATCTGGCCGGCATCGCCATCGGCACGCGGCTCGCGCAGCAGCGCACCTGGTGGCTGCGCGCGATCGGCACGGCGATGGGCCTGAGCGGGCTCTGGCTGCTGGCCGGCGCCTGAGTGCAAGGCGTGCGCAGCCGCAACGGCGGGCTGCGCACGCGATCTTCCGGGGGGCAAACCGAAGATGAGCGAATCGATTGAAGTCATCCGTGCACCACAGGTGGTGTACGTCTACGAGGCCCCGGTGCGGCTCTGGCACTGGGTCAACGCGCTGGCGATCCTCGTGCTCGGCGTGACCGGCTACTTCATCGGCAGTCCGCTGCCGTCGCTGCCGGGCGAGGCCAGCCACAGCTTCCTGATGGGTTACCTCCGCTTTGCGCATTTCGCCGCCGGCTACGTGCTGGCGATCGGCTTTCTCGGGCGCATCTACTGGGCGATCGTCGGCAACCACCACGCGCATCAGCTGTTCGTGCTGCCGTTCTGGAACCTGCAGTGGTGGAAGGAAGTGATATGGGAGGCGCGCTGGTACGGCTTCCTGGAAAAAATCCCGAAGAAGTACGTCGGCCACAACCCGCTCGCGCAGCTCGCGATGTTCACGCTGTTCACGCTCGGCATCACGTTCATGATCTGCACCGGCTTTGCGCTCTATGCCGAAGGTGCGCAGCAGGGTTCGTGGGCCGATCACGTGTTCGGCTGGGTCATCCCGCTGTTCGGCCAGAGTCAGGACGTGCACACCTGGCATCACTTCGGCATGTGGGTGATCGTGATCTTCGTGATCCTGCACGTCTACGCGGCGATCCGCGAAGACATCATGTCGCGCCAGAGCATGGTCTCGACCATGGTCAGCGGCTACCGGATGTTCAAGGACGACCGTCCGGACTGAAAGCCCTCGATGAGACCCTGAGGTAACCACGACTCCCCCTCGGCTCCGGGTCCGCTTCGGACACGGACCGGAGCAGCCCTCGGCGCATCCGGATTTCCCGGATGCGCCGTTTTTTATGCGTGCAGGCCGCGGCAGCGCCAGTGGTGATGACGGTCGGACGAACGCACACGCAAACCGGACGATCTGCCCGACGCTGCCGTTGCGCTCAGGGCGTGACCGTGCGGGACACGCTCGTGGAAGCACGGTTCACGTCGATGGAAGCCGGGGTCAGGCTCTTACACCTGCGGGTCAGGCTCTTAAACTCGTGGGTCAGGCTCTTAAACCTGCGGGTCAGGCTCTTAAACTCGTGGGTCAAGCTCTTAAACTTGCGGGTCAAGCTCTTAAACCCGCGGGTCAGGCTCTTAAACTCGCGGGTCAAGCTCTTAAACTCGCGGGTCAGGCTCTTAAACCCGCGGGTCAAGCTCTTACACCTGCGGGTCAGGCTCTTTGATGTGCTGTTTGGTCTGATGAACCCGCGGGTCAGCGCTGCGTAGCCGGATGCAGGCTTTGCGCCCTGCCGGACAGTTCGCTTGCAGCGCATCCAGTCATCCGGAAGATGACTTTCCGGTGCGAACAGCGTCTGACCGCTGCTGCCGCACAGCAAGCCGCGTCCTGTCTGGCCGCCGCCGCCGCATGCAAGCTGGCACGACTCTTGGATAAGTGTCTGGTCAATCCCCCTCGTGATCGACGCGGAAACCAGCACTTATGGACACCTGTGACTCCGAAGCCCGCCGCGTGCTGATCCTCGGCATCGGCAACCTGCTGTGGGCCGATGAAGGCTTCGGCGTGCGCATGGTCGAGCGCCTCGCTGCCGGCTGGCGCTTCGGGCCGCAGGTCGAACTGCTCGATGGCGGCACACAGGGCTTGTATCTGGTGCATCACATCGCCGATGCCACGCATCTGCTGGTGTTCGATGCGATCGACTACGGCCTCGCGCCGGGCACGCTGAAGCTCGTGCGCAACAGCGACGTGCCGGCCTTCATGGGCGCGAAGAAGATGAGCCTGCACCAGACCGGCTTCCAGGACGTGCTCGCCGCCGCGCAGATGCTCGGTCACTACCCGCAGCGCCTGACGCTGATCGGCGTGCAGCCGGCCTGCCTCGAAGACTTCGGCGGCAGCCTGAGCCCGGTGGTCGAGGCGCGCGCGGCCGAGGCCCTGCAGCTCGGGCTGGCCGAACTCGCGCACTGGGGCGTGCACGCCGAGGCGCGTGCCACCGGCGAAGCGGCGCCGGCGCTGGTCGATGCCGCGCTGGCGCAGCACGCCTACGAGGCCGGCCGGCCGTCGGCGCAGCGCGCGTGCCGGCTTGGCGACGAGCGCTTCCTGCCGCAGACGCTCGCGGAAATCGAATAAGCATGTGCATCGGCATCCCCGCCCGCGTGCTCGCCGTCGACGGCCTGCGCGCCGAATGCCGCGCCTTCGACGGCGCGCTGCGCAGCGTCGATCTGTCGCTGCTCGGTGCGCAGCCGCCCGGCACCTGGCTGCTCGTGCACCTCGACACCGCCCGCGAAATCCTCGACCCCGAGCGCGCCGCAGCCATCGCCGCGGCGCTGCAGGCGCTCGCCGCCGTGCTCGCCGGCGACGCAGCGGCCGGCGGCTTCGGCGATCTCGAAACCCGCCCCCCGCAACTGCCGCCGCATCTGCGCGCGGCCGGAGAACCCTCCGCATGAACCATCCGCTGCTCGATCGCCTGCAGACGCAGCACGGTGTGCCGCTGCTCGAACTCGATGCCATCGCCGCCCACATCCAGGCCGCGGCCCCGAAGATCAGCGTGCTGTTCTGCACCGAGGATCCGCGCCGCTTCGACGAGACGCTCGACCTCGCCGTCGTGCTGCCGCAGCTGCTGAAATCCTTTCCGCAGCGCCTGAGTGCGGCCGTGATCGCGCGTTCGGCCGAAAAGGCCGTGCAGGCACGCTACGGCTTCCGCACCTGGCCGGCGCTGGTGTTCGTGTCGGCCGCGGGCTGGCACGGCACGATCGAAGGCATGCGCAACTGGGCGGATTTCGTGCGCGAGACCGCCGACATCCTCGATGCCGCGCCGCGCCGCGCCCCCGGCATCGGCGTGCCGGTCGCCGCCGCCGATGCTTCCGCCGCCTGCCACTGATCCCGGACCTCGCCCATGGACCCGCGTACCTACCTGCCGCTGCCGGTGACCGGCCCCGGTTCGCAGAGCGATCCGGATGGTTCGCCGGCGCTCGACTACCTGCCGATCCCGACGACGATGGACGGCTATCGCCGGCCCGATCTGCCGGAGCCGGAGACCGCCGCCGGCTGCGCGGCAGCACTCGCGCTGATGGATGCCGCGCTCGCGGCGCTCACCGGCCCGCTGCCGGTGGTGCTCGGCCTCGATCACCTCGATGCCACCGCGCGCAGCTTCCTCGGTCGCGCGCTCGGCGACGGCGAGGTCTCGCTGCGGCGCGAGGCGGACGGCGGGCGGTGTGCGGCGCGCGCGCAGGAGACCGCGCTCGCCGGCGTCTGGATCGTGCAGAGCCTGCCCGCCGACGGCGGCAGCGGCAGCGAGGCGCTGGAGATCGCCGCGGCGCCGTCGATCGCCTTCGGGGTCTGGAGCGGGGCCGGCGCGCAGCCGGCGCGGGTGGCGCCCGGTGCGGATGTCATGAACGCGCCGGCGGTGCTGACCGAACTCGAACACCGCCGGCAGCACTTCGATCCCGCCGCACCGGCGCACGTCACCAATCTGAGCCTGCTGCCGTTCACGCCGGCCGATCACGACTGGCTCGGTGCGAACCTCGGGCGCGGGCCGCTGACGGTGCTGTCGCGCGGCTACGGCAACTGCCGGCTCGCGGCCTGCGCGCTGCCGAATCTCTGGCGCGTGCAGTACTTCAACTCGATGGACACGCTGATCCTCGACACCGTCGAGCTGACCGCGCTGCCCGAGATCGTGTGCGCCGCGCCCGAGGATCTCGCCGACAGCCGCGAGCGCCTGGCCGAAATCCGGGCGCTGTACGCATGAGCCTGAACCCGGGTCCGGCCCCGCGCTTCGAGGGTTCCTACCTCGGCGACGACGCGCGTCTGCCCGATGATGCGCGGCTCGAATGCAAGATCTGCTGGTACGTGTACTCGCCGGCCGAAGGCGATGCCGTCTGGCAGATCGCGCCGGGCACGCCGTTTCGCGAGCTGCCGGCGCACTGGCGCTGTCCGGTCTGCGACGGCGCGCGCGAGCAGTTCATGATCGTCGACGCCCCGTGAATCCGGCCGTGCCGCCTTGTCCGCCCGATCCGTCGGCCGCCCTCGAAGCGGCGCTGACGGCCATCCTCGACGGCCCGATGCGCGATGTGCCGATCCTGAACCCGCAGCTGCCGGTCGCGGCGATCGGCCTGCGCCGGCTCGGTCCGGCCTGGTTCGGGGCGCTGCTGACGCCGTGGTTCGTGAACCTGGTGCTGGTGCCGGACGCCGCGCCGGCGGCCGCGCCGGGAACTGCGGCCGAGTTCGACCTGCCCTGCGGCACGCTCGGCTTCCTGCACGCGCGCTACGGCGAACTGCACGTGCTCTGCTGCTCGCTGCTGTCGCCGGTGCCGGCGGTCTATGACGAGGCCGGCGCCCGGCAGTTTGCCGCGGCAGCCCTCGACGCCGTGCTCACCCCGCCCGCGCCGCCGCCGCGGGCGGCGCTCAGCCGGCGCGAACTGCTGTGCGGCCGCGGGGCGCGTCCGCATGAGTGATCTCGAAGGCGGCATCGAGCTGATCCTCGCCGGTGACGACGACGGCCGTCATCGCCTGCTCGAACTGCACAACCGCCGGCCGCTGTCGGTGACGCGCCTGCTCACCGGCCTGGCCGCGGATGCCGCGCTCGCGCGCGTGCCGCTGCTGTGGTCGGTGTGCGCGAAGGCGCAGTCGGCCGCGGCCGACTGCGCCTTCGCGCACACCGACCACAGCAGCGGCACGCGCGCGAGCGCGGCATCCGCGGCCAGGCCGGTGAGCAGGCGCGTCACCGACAGCGGCCGGCGGTTGTGCAGTTCGAGCAGGCGATGACGGCCGTCGTCGTCACCGGCGAGGATCAGCTCGATGCCGCCTTCGAGATCACTCATGCGGACGCGCCCCGCGGCCGCACAGCAGTTCGCGCCGGCTGAGCGCCGCCCGCGGCGGCGGCGCGGGCGGGGTGAGCACGGCGTCGAGGGCTGCCGCGGCAAACTGCCGGGCGCCGGCCTCGTCATAGACCGCCGGCACCGGCGACAGCAGCGAGCAGCAGAGCACGTGCAGTTCGCCGTAGCGCGCGTGCAGGAAGCCGAGCGTGCCGCAGGGCAGGTCGAACTCGGCCGCAGTTCCCGGCGCGGCCGCCGGCGCGGCGTCCGGCACCAGCACCAGGTTCACGAACCACGGCGTCAGCAGCGCCCCGAACCAGGCCGGACCGAGCCGGCGCAGGCCGATCGCCGCGACCGGCAGCTGCGGGTTCAGGATCGGCACATCGCGCATCGGGCCGTCGAGGATGGCCGTCAGCGCCGCTTCGAGGGCGGCCGACGGATCGGGCGGACAAGGCGGCACGGCCGGATTCACGGGGCGTCGACGATCATGAACTGCTCGCGCGCGCCGTCGCAGACCGGACAGCGCCAGTGCGCCGGCAGCTCGCGAAACGGCGTGCCCGGCGCGATCTGCCAGACGGCATCGCCTTCGGCCGGCGAGTACACGTACCAGCAGATCTTGCATTCGAGCCGCGCATCATCGGGCAGACGCGCGTCGTCGCCGAGGTAGGAACCCTCGAAGCGCGGGGCCGGACCCGGGTTCAGGCTCATGCGTACAGCGCCCGGATTTCGGCCAGGCGCTCGCGGCTGTCGGCGAGATCCTCGGGCGCGGCGCACACGATCTCGGGCAGCGCGGTCAGCTCGACGGTGTCGAGGATCAGCGTGTCCATCGAGTTGAAGTACTGCACGCGCCAGAGATTCGGCAGCGCGCAGGCCGCGAGCCGGCAGTTGCCGTAGCCGCGCGACAGCACCGTCAGCGGCCCGCGCCCGAGGTTCGCACCGAGCCAGTCGTGATCGGCCGGCGTGAACGGCAGCAGGCTCAGATTGGTGACGTGCGCCGGTGCGGCGGGATCGAAGTGCTGCCGGCGGTGTTCGAGTTCGGTCAGCACCGCCGGCGCGTTCATGACATCCGCACCGGGCGCCACCCGCGCCGGCTGCGCGCCGGCCCCGCTCCAGACCCCGAAGGCGATCGACGGCGCCGCGGCGATCTCCAGCGCCTCGCTGCCGCTGCCGCCGTCGGCGGGCAGGCTCTGCACGATCCAGACGCCGGCGAGCGCGGTCTCCTGCGCGCGCGCCGCACACCGCCCGCCGTCCGCCTCGCGCCGCAGCGAGACCTCGCCGTCGCCGAGCGCGCGACCGAGGAAGCTGCGCGCGGTGGCATCGAGGTGATCGAGGCCGAGCACCACCGGCAGCGGGCCGGTGAGCGCCGCGAGCGCGGCATCCATCAGCGCGAGTGCTGCCGCGCAGCCGGCGGCGGTCTCCGGCTCCGGCAGATCGGGCCGGCGATAGCCGTCCATCGTCGTCGGGATCGGCAGGTAGTCGAGCGCCGGCGAACCATCCGGATCGCTCTGCGAACCGGGGCCGGTCACCGGCAGCGGCAGGTAGGTACGCGGGTCCATGGGCGAGGTCCGGGATCAGTGGCAGGCGGCGGAAGCATCGGCGGCGGCGACCGGCACGCCGATGCCGGGGGCGCGGCGCGGCGCGGCATCGAGGATGTCGGCGGTCTCGCGCACGAAATCCGCCCAGTTGCGCATGCCTTCGATCGTGCCGTGCCAGCCCGCGGCCGACACGAACACCAGCGCCGGCCAGGTGCGGAAGCCGTAGCGTGCCTGCACGGCCTTTTCGGCCGAACGCGCGATCACGGCCGCACTCAGGCGCTGCGGAAAGGATTTCAGCAGCTGCGGCAGCACGACGGCGAGGTCGAGCGTCTCGTCGAAGCGGCGCGGATCCTCGGTGCAGAACAGCACGCTGATCTTCGGGGCCGCGGCCTGGATGTGGGCGGCGATGGCATCGAGTTCGAGCAGCGGCACACCGTGCTGCGTCTGCAGGCGATCGAGCAGCGGATGGTTCATGCGGAGGGTTCTCCGGCCGCGCGCAGATGCGGCGGCAGTTGCGGGGGGCGGGTTTCGAGATCGCCGAAGCCGCCGGCCGCTGCGTCGCCGGCGAGCACGGCGGCGAGCGCCTGCAGCGCCGCGGCGATGGCTGCGGCGCGCTCGGGGTCGAGGATTTCGCGGGCGGTGTCGAGGTGCACGAGCAGCCAGGTGCCGGGCGGCTGCGCACCGAGCAGCGACAGATCGACGCTGCGCAGCGCGCCGTCGAAGGCGCGGCATTCGGCGCGCAGGCCGTCGACGGCGAGCACGCGGGCGGGGATGCCGATGCACATGCTTATTCGATTTCCGCGAGCGTCTGCGGCAGGAAGCGCTCGTCGCCAAGCCGGCACGCGCGCTGCGCCGACGGCCGGCCGGCCTCGTAGGCGTGCTGCGCCAGCGCGGCATCGACCAGCGCCGGCGCCGCTTCGCCGGTGGCACGCGCCTCGGCGTGCACGCCCCAGTGCGCGAGTTCGGCCAGCCCGAGCTGCAGGGCCTCGGCCGCGCGCGCCTCGACCACCGGGCTCAGGCTGCCGCCGAAGTCTTCGAGGCAGGCCGGCTGCACGCCGATCAGCGTCAGGCGCTGCGGGTAGTGACCGAGCATCTGCGCGGCGGCGAGCACGTCCTGGAAGCCGGTCTGGTGCAGGCTCATCTTCTTCGCGCCCATGAAGGCCGGCACGTCGCTGTTGCGCACGAGCTTCAGCGTGCCCGGCGCGAGGCCGTAGTCGATCGCATCGAACACCAGCAGATGCGTGGCATCGGCGATGTGATGCACCAGATACAAGCCCTGTGTGCCGCCATCGAGCAGTTCGACCTGCGGCCCGAAGCGCCAGCCGGCAGCGAGGCGCTCGACCATGCGCACGCCGAAGCCTTCATCGGCCCACAGCAGGTTGCCGATGCCGAGGATCAGCACGCGGCGGGCTTCGGAGTCACAGGTGTCCATAAGTGCTGGTTTCCGCGTCGATCACGAGGGGGATTGACCAGACACTTATCCAAGAGTCGTGCCAGCTTGCATGCGGCGGCGGCGGCCAGACAGGACGCGGCTTGCTGTGCGGCAGCAGCGGTCAGACGCTGTTCGCACCGGAAAGTCATCTTCCGGATGACTGGATGCGCTGCAAGCGAACTGTCCGGCAGGGCGCAAAGCCTGCATCCGGCTACGCAGCGCTGACCCGCGGGTTCATCAGACCAAACAGCACATCAAAGAGCCTGACCCGCAGGTGTAAGAGCTTGACCCGCGGGTTTAAGAGCCTGACCCGCGAGTTTAAGAGCTTGACCCGCGAGTTTAAGAGCCTGACCCGCGGGTTTAAGAGCTTGACCCGCAAGTTTAAGAGCTTGACCCACGAGTTTAAGAGCCTGACCCGCAGGTTTAAGAGCCTGACCCACGAGTTTAAGAGCCTGACCCGCAGGTGTAAGAGCCTGACCCCGGCTTCCATCGACGTGAACCGTGCTTCCACGAGCGTGTCCCGCACGGTCACGCCCTGAGCGCAACGGCAGCGTCGGGCAGATCGTCCGGTTTGCGTGTGCGTTCGTCCGACCGTCATCACCACTGGCGCTGCCGCGGCCTGCACGCATAAAAAACGGCGCATCCGGGAAATCCGGATGCGCCGAGGGCTGCTCCGGTCCGTGTCCGAAGCGGACCCGGAGCCGAGGGGGAGTCGTGGTTACCTCAGGGTCTCATCGAGGGCTTTCAGTCCGGACGGTCGTCCTTGAACATCCGGTAGCCGCTGACCATGGTCGAGACCATGCTCTGGCGCGACATGATGTCTTCGCGGATCGCCGCGTAGACGTGCAGGATCACGAAGATCACGATCACCCACATGCCGAAGTGATGCCAGGTGTGCACGTCCTGACTCTGGCCGAACAGCGGGATGACCCAGCCGAACACGTGATCGGCCCACGAACCCTGCTGCGCACCTTCGGCATAGAGCGCAAAGCCGGTGCAGATCATGAACGTGATGCCGAGCGTGAACAGCGTGAACATCGCGAGCTGCGCGAGCGGGTTGTGGCCGACGTACTTCTTCGGGATTTTTTCCAGGAAGCCGTACCAGCGCGCCTCCCATATCACTTCCTTCCACCACTGCAGGTTCCAGAACGGCAGCACGAACAGCTGATGCGCGTGGTGGTTGCCGACGATCGCCCAGTAGATGCGCCCGAGAAAGCCGATCGCCAGCACGTAGCCGGCGGCGAAATGCGCAAAGCGGAGGTAACCCATCAGGAAGCTGTGGCTGGCCTCGCCCGGCAGCGACGGCAGCGGACTGCCGATGAAGTAGCCGGTCACGCCGAGCACGAGGATCGCCAGCGCGTTGACCCAGTGCCAGAGCCGCACCGGGGCCTCGTAGACGTACACCACCTGTGGTGCACGGATGACTTCAATCGATTCGCTCATCTTCGGTTTGCCCCCCGGAAGATCGCGTGCGCAGCCCGCCGTTGCGGCTGCGCACGCCTTGCACTCAGGCGCCGGCCAGCAGCCAGAGCCCGCTCAGGCCCATCGCCGTGCCGATCGCGCGCAGCCACCAGGTGCGCTGCTGCGCGAGCCGCGTGCCGATGGCGATGCCGGCCAGATGCAGCAGGCCGGTGGCGAGCAGGAAGCCCGCGGCATAGCCATACGGCGAGGCGGCCTCCGGCAGTCCGGCACCGTGCGCAACGCCGTGGAACAGCGCGAACACGCTAACCAGCCCTGCACCTGCGGCGAGCGGCAGACGCACGAGACCGGCGAGCAGCAGGCCGAGCACCAGCACCGAAACCCCGATGCCGGGTTCGACGAAGGGCAGCGTCAGGCCGCTCAGTGCCAGCGTTGCCCCACCGGCCATGGCCGTCAGGAACGCCAGCGGCAGCACGAACTTCTGCTGCGGCACGGCCCAGGCCGACCACAGGCCGACGGCGAGCATCGCCAGCAGGTGATCGAGGCCGCCGAGCGGGTGCGCGAGGCCGGCGGGGAAGCCGGAAGCCTCGGCGTGGAAGGGATGGGCGTGAGCGGCCGGGATCACGGCCGCGAGCAGGCACAGCACGAACAGCTTGCGCATCATTTCGGAACTCATCGGGACTCCTCGGGACTCCGGATTCGGGCGGGAAGGAACGGGGGCAGGTTCACTTTAGCGAACCCGGACCGTGCTCAGTTCCTCGCCGTCCGGTCCCATCACGTGCGTCGAGCAGGCGAGACAGGGATCGAAGCTGTGCAGCGTGCGCAGGATCTCGACCGGCTCGTCGGCACGCGCCACCGGCGTGTTCAGCAGTGCGGCCTCGTAGGCGCCGATGTTGCCCTGCACGTCGCGCGGGCTGGCGTTCCAGGTGGTCGGCACGACGGCCTGATAGCTTTCGATGCGCCCGTCCTCGATGCGCACCCAGTGGCCGAGCGCGCCGCGCGGGGCTTCGGTGAAACCGACGCCCTTCGCCGACTTCGGCCAGGTCGACGGGTCCCACTTCTCGACGTTGGCGGTCGATTCGTCACCGGCCTTGATGGTCGCGACCAGCTTGTCCTGGAAGTGGCGCATCTCGGCGGCCGCCCACGAGGCTTCGAGGCCGCGGGCGAGCGTGCGGCCGACGGTCGAGAACAGGGCTTCGAGCGGCAGGCCGAGATCGCGGAGTGCCTTGTCGACCGGCTCCCTGAACTCGGGGCGGTTCTGCGCGTAGCCGATGATGTAGCGCGCCAGCGGCCCGACCTCGACCGCGTGGCCCTTCCAGCGCGGCGCCTTGATCCACGAGTACTTGGCGCTTTCGTCGAGGGCCTCGATGCGGGTCTTCGTGCCTTTGGTGTTCGGCCCGAGCGTGAAGTCCGGCTCGGTGACGCCCTCCCAGGGGTGCCTGCCCTTGCCGGCGCCTTCGGGATAGCGATACCAGCTGTGATCGACGAACTCCTGCACCTCGGCCGGGTCGCGCACGTCGACGTTCTGGATGTTCCTGAGGTCGCCGCCGATGATCGCGCCGTGCGGGAGCTTGAGGTTCGCGGCCCCGTAGTCGTTGGCCCGCTCCGGAATGTCGCCGTAGGACATCACGGCCTTCGAGGACAGGCCGCCGCCGTACGTCCAGTCCTTGTAGAACGAGGCGATGGCCATCAGGTCGGGCAGATAGACCTGATCGATGAACTCGCGCGTGCGGTCGATGATGCTGCTGACGTGGTTCAGCCGCTCCATGTTGATCGCGCCGACCGCGCCGGTCGTGTGCACGTTGATCGCGCACGGCATGCCGCCGACCAGCCAGTTCGGATGCGGGTTCTTGCCGCCGTAGATCGTGTGGATCTTGACGATCTCGCGCTGGAAATCGAGGGCTTCGAGGTAATGGGCGACCGCGAGCAGATCGACCTCGGCCGGCAGCCGGTAGGCCGGGTTGCTCCAGTAGCCGTTCCTGAACAGGCCGAGCTGGCCGCTCTCGACGAACTTCTTCAGCCGGGTCTGGATGTCGCGGAAGTAGCCCGGACTCGACAGCGGCCACGCGGAGATCTTCTGCGCGATCTCGCTGGTCGCCTTCGGATCGGCCTTCAGCGCGTTGACCGGGTTGACCCAGTCGAGCGCGTGCAGGTGATAGAAGTGCACGAGGTGATCGTGCGCCTGCAGCGTCAGCTGCATGAGGTTGCGGATCGAGTTGGCGTTCTCGGGGATCTGGATGCCGAGCGCATCCTCGACCGCGCGCACCGAGGTCAGCGCGTGCGTGCCGGTGCAGACGCCGCAGATGCGCTCGACGAAGGCCCAGGCATCGCGCGGATCGCGGCCCTTGAGGATGACCTCCAGACCGCGCCACATCGTGCCGGTCGACACGGCATTGGTGATGACGTTGTTCGCGTCGAGGTTGACCTCGCAGCGCATGTGGCCTTCGATGCGCGTCACCGGATCGACGACGACGCGCGTGCCGGCGGCATCGAGCCGGAAACCGTTCGGGGTATTGATGACGGCCATGATCAGCGGTCCTCCCTGCGCTCGTCGGTCTGCACGTGCTTGACGCGCGCCCGGGTCACGGCGCTGACCGCCGCGTGCGCGGCGACCGCGGCCCCGACGACGCCGGCGGCGGTGGCACCGACACGATCGGCGTTCTGTTCGACGCCGAACTGCTGGATGTTGGTCAGGCGGTCATAGAACGAGCCCTTGTCCCAGAAGCCGTCCTCGGAGCAGCCGATGCAGCCGTGGCCGGACTGGATCGGGAACGAGGTGCCTTCGTTCCAGCGCACGGTCGAGCAGGCGTTGTACGTGGTCGGGCCCTTGCAGCCGAGCTTGTAGAGGCAGTAGCCCTTGCGCGCGCCGTCGTCATCGAAGGCTTCGGCGAACTGGCCGGCATCGAAGTGCGGGCGGCGGTAGCACTTGTCGTGGATGCGCTGGCCGTAAAACATCTTCGGCCGGCCCTGGCGGTCGAGTTCGGGCAGGCGATCGAAGGTCAGCATGTAGGTGATGACGCCGGTCATGACCTCGGCGATCGGCGGGCAGCCCGGCACCTTGATGATCGGCTTGTCGGTGATGACCTTGTGCACCGGCACGGCCTGCGTCGGGTTCGGCCGCGCCGCCTGCACGCAGCCCCAGGACGCGCACGCGCCCCAGGCGATGATGGCCTTGCAGTCCTTCGCGACGTGCTTCAGCTGCTCGACGAAGGGCTTGCCGCCGACGATGCAGCTCATGCCGTCCATGTTCAGCGACGGATTGCCTTCGACGGCGAGGATGTAGTTGCCCTTGTACTTCGTCATCACCTCTTCGAGGATCGCCTCGGCGTGATGACCGGCGGAGGCCATCAGCGTGTCGTCGTAATCGAGCGACAGCATCGACAGCACGACATCCTTGGCGAGCGGATGGCCGGCGCGGATGAAGCTTTCCGAGCAGCAGGTGCATTCGAGTCCGTGCAGCCATAACACCGGCGTGCGCGGCTTCTGCTCCATCGCCGCAGCGATCTCGGCCGCCCGGGCCGGACTCAGGCCGAGCGCGGCGGCGGTCAGGCTGCAGAACTTGAGGAAGCTGCGCCGGGTGATGCCCTGGCGCCGCATGACCTCATAGAAGGTTTCGATCTCGGCCATGTATCTTCCCCCCGTGGTCGGCCTGTCGTTGTATCGGGGAAAGACCATGCTCAAGGATCGTGCCAGATGATCCTGCGCCAGCAGAAGCCTGGCTTGCCCTTTCGTTTCAATGACCTGCTGAATGCCTGCCGCAACCGGGCGTCCGTGGCCGGCGTAAACCACGCAACCGCTGCGGAAACCTGCTTTCCATCCGAGTGACCGCCGGAGGCCGCACCGATGCCGAAACCCTGGAGCGTGCTGTGGCTGCAGTCCGGCGGCTGCGGCGGCTGTTCGATGGCGCTGAGCTGCGCCGAGCCGCCCGGCCTGTACGCGCGGCTCGCGGCCTTCGGCATCGAGCTGCTGTGGCATCCGTCGCTGTCGGAGGCAAGCGGTGCCGAGGTCATCGCGCTGCTCGAAGCCATCGCCGCCGGCGAACACCCGCTCGATTGTCTCTGCATCGAAGGCGCGCTGCTGCGCGGACCGCACGGCAGCGGGCGCTTCCACGTGCTCGGCGGCACCGGCGTGCCGACCATCGACTGGGTGCGCAGGCTCGCGGCGCGCGCCCGCTGCACGGTCGCGGTCGGCAGCTGCGCGGTCTCGGGCGGCTTCAGCGCCTGCGCGCCGAACCCGACCGAAGCCTGCGGCCTGCAGTTCGAGGATGCCCGCCGCGGCGGTGCGCTCGGCGCCGACTGGCGCTCGCCATCCGGCTTGCCGGTCATCGCACTCGGCGGCTGTGCCGTGCATCCGGACTGGGTGCTGGAAACCCTGGCCGCGCTCGCGCTCGGCGAGCTCGACGCCGGCGGCCTCGATGCCTTCGGCCGGCCGCGCGCGATCTACGAGCGGCTCGTGCATCACGGCTGCCCGCGCAACGAGTACTACGAATACAAGGCGAGCGCCGAGAAGCCGTCCGATCTCGGCTGCCTGATGGAACACCTCGGCTGCCGCGGCACGCAGGCGCACGCCGACTGCAACGAGCGCGTCTGGAACGGCGGCGGTTCGTGCACGCGCGCCGGCTTCGCCTGCATCGACTGCGTCGCACCGGGCTTCCAGAACCCCGGTCACGCCTTTCAGCGCACGCCCAAGCTCGGCGGCATCCCGGTCGGCCTGCCGACCGACATGCCGAAGGCCTGGTTCGTCGCGCTCGCCTCGCTCGCCAAGGCCGCGACCCCGGCGCGCGTGCGCGAGAACGCTGTCGCCGACCATCCGGTCGTGCCGCCGAAGATGCACGTGCGCAAGCCGTGAGCCGGCTGGTCGTCGGCCCGTTCAACCGCGTCGAGGGCGATCTCGAAGTGCGCCTCGACCTTGCCGACGGCCGCGTGCGCTCGGCCGAGGTTTCGGCACCGCTGTATCGCGGCTTCGAAGCGATGCTGATCGGGCGCGTGCCCGAGGACGCGCTGGCGATCGTGCCGCGGCTCTGCGGCATCTGCTCGGTGTCGCAGTCCGCGGCCGCGGCCTTCGCGCTCGCCGATGCCGCCGGCATCAGCGCCCCGCCGAACGGCCAGCTCGCCGCCAACCTCGTGCTGGCCTGCGAGAACCTCGCCGATCACCTCGCGCATTTCTATCTGTTCTTCATGCCCGACTTCGCGCGCCCGGCCTACGCGCAGCGGCCGTGGTTCCCGGCCGTGCACGCCCGCTTCGCCGCCGGCGGCGGCACGGCCGGCCCGGAAGCGATGGCCGCGCGCACGGCCTTTTTCCACATCGCCGGCCTGCTCGCCGGCAAATGGCCGCACACGCTGGCGCTCGCACCCGGCGGCACGACGCGCGCCCCGGGCACGGGCGAGAAGATCCGGCTGCGGCTGGTGCTCGCCGGCTTCCGGCAGTTTCTGGAGACGCGGCTGTTCGGCTGTGCGCTCGAAGCCTTCGCCGGGCTCGCCACCCCGGCGCAGCTCGCCGGCTGGCAGCACGCGGCCGCGCCGGAAAGCTGCGATCTGCGCCTGTTCCTGCACGCCGCCGACGAGCTCGGCCTCGCCGGCCTCGGGCGCCTCGACCTGCCGCTGATGAGTTTCGGGGCCTACGTCAGTGAGGCCGACGGCCGGCTGTTCCGGGCCGGACTGATCGCCGATGGCGCGCTGCACGCCCTCGACCCCGGCGACATCCGCGAGGACACCAGTCATGCATGGCTGCGCTCAGCGGCGCCTCTGCCGCCGGCCGCCGGTCGCACCGAGCCCGATATCGACGTGCCCGGGGCCTACACCTGGTGCAAGGCACCGCGCCTGTCCGGCCGGCCGGTCGAGGTCGGGGCGCTGGCACGCCAGCTCGTCGACGGCCAGCCGCTGCTGCGCGCGCTGCACGGCGGCAACGGCCGCAATGGCGGGACAAATGTCGTCGCGCGCGTGCTCGCGCGTGCCGTCGAACTCGCACGCGTGGTGCCGGCGATGGAACGCTGGAGCAGCCTGCTCGAAGCCGGCGCCCCCTGCTGCGTGCCGGCACCGCTGCCGGCCGGGGGTTCGGGCATCGGACTGATCGAGGCTGCGCGCGGCAGTCTCGGCCACTGGCTCGGCATCGACGGCGGGCGCATCCGCCACTACCAGATCATCGCGCCGACCACGTGGAACTTCTCGCCGCGTTCGGCCGACGGCGTGCCGGGACCGCTCGAACAGGCCTTGATCGGCACAGCGGTCGAGCCCGGCGAAACCGTGCCGCTTGCGGTGCAGCACGTCGTGCGCTCGTTCGATCCGTGCATGAGCTGCACGGTCCACTGATACGGCCACTGACACGAACTGCTGACACGACGACGCCCGGTGGCTTGCACGGCCATCCGGACGTCAGTGGACAGGCGCTGTCAGGTTTCGGGCAGGGCGGGGAGCGAGGGATCAGGCGTGGACGCCTGGATGAGGCTCGTGCGTCAGCACCAGGGCGGGTTCACGTCGTCCGCAGCGGCGGCAGACGGCGGTGCAGTGACCATCGCGGTGGATGTTTTCGAATTGCCAGTCATGCGCCAGAACCGGGCAGATCAGGCGCTTGAAGCTGGCATGAAGCCGCTTGAGGAAGTTTGCCATGCTGTGTCTCCGCTACATCCTGGACCGCACGTCCATGGGCGGAATCGGTCAAGCGCCGATGAAGCTAGAAGCCCGTTCGGGAAGCAGCAAGTGCTTGAAATCCTTATTGACATTAACTTTGCGTCACTTTCTGCCCATTCTGCTTTGTCCATACGGCAAGCACCGAATCCGCAAGGCATTTCCATCGGCGACGCGGATATTCCGGCAATTTTCCATTGACGTTTCGTTACATCCGGCATCCGGGCTCCGCGTGGCTGCGTAGCCAGCGACACCCCTCATCCAGCCGGAATCCGCCATGTCCCTCACCCGTCGCCGCTTCCTGAAGTACGCCGCCGCCAGCGCCAGCGCAGCGGCACTCGCCCGCCTGCCGACGGCTTCCGCCACCCCGCTTGCGATGCCGGTCGCTGCCATCGCCCTCGACGGCTTCACGACCTTCGATCCGCGCCCGTTGGCCGCCCTGGCCGAGCAGATGTTTCCGGATGGAGCGGGCAAGGCCCTGACGCTTGCGTGGCGCACGCGCCAGTTCGAATACACCTGGCTGCGCACGCTGATGAACCGCTACGCGGATTTCTGGCAGGTCACCGGGGAAGCGCTGGACTTCGCTGCAGCGCAGACGGGCCTGAAGCTCGGCGGCGAACAGCGGGATCGGCTGATGCAGGGCTGGCTGGAGCTGCGCGCCTGGCCGGATGCGGCTGAGGCGCTGCGGGCGCTGAAGGCAGAGGGCCTGCGGCTCGCGTTCCTGTCGAACTTCACGCCGGCGATGCTCGATCGGGCCGTCGCCGGCAGCGGCCTCGACGGCCTGTTCGACGAGCACCTGAGCACCGATCGCGTGCGCGCCTTCAAGCCCGATCCGCGCGCGTACGCGATGGCTGAGGGTTTCTGGAAGCTGCCGCGCGAGGCCATCGCATTCGCGGCCTTCGGAGGCTGGGACGCAGCCGGGGCGCGTGCGTACGGCTATCCGACCTTCTGGGTCAACCGCGCCGGCGTACCGGCCGAACGGCTCGACACGCTCGCCGATGCCAGCGGTGCAACGCTGACCGAGCTGGCGGCCTGGGTGCGGACGACGCGCGGCTGATACCGGCAGCCGGCATCAGACCCCGAGCGCCGCCAGCATCAGGAAGGTCAGGAACAGCACGAAGTGTGCCGTGCCCTCGATGGCGTTGGTCTCGCCGTCGTGCAGGTTGATGGTCGCGGCGAGCAGCGTCAGCACCATCATCACCGTCTGCGGGGCGGTCAGTGCCATCTCGATCGGCTGGCCGCTCAGCAGCGCGATGGCCTCGATCACCGGCACGGTCAGGATCACCGTCGACAGCGAGGCACCGAGCGCGATGTTGACGACCGGCTGCATGCGGTCTTCGAGAGCGGCGCGCAATGCAGTCATGATCTCCGGGCTCGCCGAGATCAGCGCGACCAGCATGCCGGGCACGATCACCGGCATGCCGCTGCCGGCGAGGCTCACGTCGATGGTCTTGGCCATCACTTCCGACAGCGCCCCGATCAGCACCAGGCCGGTGACCAGCAGCGCCGCCGAGTTGCGCACGGCGGACGGATCGTGTGCGGCTTCGGATTCGGCGTGCAGTTCCTGCGGTGACTGACCGGCGCGGTGGGCGTAGCGGTAGCTGAAGAAACCGGCGTACTGACCGGTCTGCAGGCGCAGGAACAGCGCATACAGCAGCAGCATGACCAGGATGTTGAAGATCGAATAAGCCTTCCAGGTCATGTGCGGAATGAACTCGGGCACGATCATCGACACGCCGACCGCGCACAGGATCATGGTCAGATAGGTGTTGCCGGAATCGACGTTGTAGGCCTGCACGCCATGGCGCAGTCCGCCGAGCAGGGCGGCAAGGCCGAGGATGCCGTTGATGTCGAGCATCAGCGCCGAATAGATGGTGTCGCGCACCAGCGTCGGCGAGGGATTGTGCGACAGCAGGATGGCGAGGATCACGACCTCGACCAGCACGGCGCTGATGGTCAGGATCATCGTGCCGTAGGGTTCGCCGTAGCGATCGGCCAGGATCTCGGCGTGATGTGCGACCCGCAGGGCGACGCTGAGGATCACGGCGATCAGCACGCCCGAGGCGATCAGCGCCATGCTGCGGCCGCTGTCGATCAGCGTGTGTTCGAGCGGATAGGCGATCAGGATGACGGCGATCGCGCTGAGCAGCGGCTTTTCGCCGCGCAGGAGAGCGGACAGGGATACGGGCGACATGCGCAGCGCCTTTCGGTCGGGCAGGGGAGGGAAGTGACTGCGCGCGAGTATAGGAGCGGCCCCGGCCGGCCCGCTGGCGGGAGCCGCTTCCGGAAATTTTGCCCGTCAACCCGGACAACCCTTGACGCGCTGCAACATCGCGTCCATATTGCAATGCAACATCCGCTGCGTCGGGTGTTACCTCTCCTCCTCCTTTTGGGCCGGTCCTCTTCCGGCCCTTTTTTTATGCCCGCCTCCCTGCCCGCCGGGCCCCTGACAACGCTCGCGCTGCCGGCTACACCCGGGCGGGTCCGTGCGCGCTTGAGGAGCCGATCCCCATGAAGCCAGAGTGTCCCGTGATCTATCTCGCCGGACCCGCCGTGTTCCATCCGGACGCCGCCGGCATCGGCCGGCGTCTGCAGGCACTGTGCACGGCCGCCGGTTGCAAGGGACTGTTTCCGCTCGACGCCGAAGTGCCCGGCGACGCCGGGTGCGGTCCCGCGCAGGCAGCAGCCATCCTGCAAGCCAACCTCGCACTGCTCGAACGGGCCGATGCCGTGCTGGCCGACTGCACCCCGTTTCGCGGCCCGTCGCTGGACCCGGGCACGGCGTTCGAGATCGGCTATGCCGTCGCGCGCGGCAAGCCGGTGGCCGGCTGGTCGGAAACGCCCGGGGCCTACCGGCTGCGCGTGGCGCAGGCGGTCCACTGCGCATCGGGCTGGCGGGATGCCGGGGGATGGGTGATCGAGGATTTCGGACTGCCCGACAACCTGATGATCAGCGCGAGCCTCGTGGCGATGGCGGATGATCCGGCCGGCGCGCTGGCGCAACTGCTGGCGCACCTGCGTGCCCGCTGAAGCCACCGGGCTCAGGCGAGGACTGCGACGATCCGGTAACCGTGTCGCTCGCGCCGCCGGGCCAGGGCCTGCAGCAGGCGTCCGGCTTCGGCTGCACCGGTGAGCGGCCGGCATTGCATGCCGCCCCGGGCACTGCGCAGCGCCCCCCAGCGGCAGGTCAGCGTCAGCTGGCCGAACAGATCCGTTCCGATGCTGGCTTCATACCAGCGATCCCGACTTTCCCAGCGTCTGTAGCAGGATTGCATGGCCGGCTCCGGGGGCTGTCGCCGAGGAAAGACATGGATTGTCCATAGAAATCATCAGCATGGAAGAATGCAGGCATTCATGTCGCCATGGAGCGACAGTTTTGGACAGAAGCCTGCGTGCATTGCAGCATTAAATATCGGCAAGTATATGATCCATACAGAAAAGCTTTGGATGGCACGAATATTGTCAAAGTTCCCGGCAGGCCGGTCGATCCGGCCGAGCAGCCAGGCCGGTGTGGCCGGCCGTCATTTGCGGGAGTTCCGACATGAAAGCCACCGATCTGATCGATGACCTGAACCGCCGGTTCGCCGACGATGACTATGGCCGGCGGGCGCCGGCGGCCCTGCAGCGCAGCAGCGACGGCGCAGTTGGCAGCTTCCAGGGACTGCGCCTGTCGACCGGCGTTGAAACCCTGTTCGCGGCCGATGGCGGCATCAGCGGCCATCAGGCCGTGACCGTCGTGCGCGGCCCGCATGGCCGGCCGCTGTCGGCGTGGGTGCCGTATGCGCTGGCGCTGGATGCACAGGCGATCGGCTGGCTGGATCGGCTGGTGCGTACGCTGCATGTGTTCAACGCCCGTGCGGTGCTGTCGCTCGGGCGGCTGTGGCTGGCCGTGCATCCGCTGCATCTCGGGGCGATCAGCGGCGAGTTCGGGGCCGTGTTCGCGAATCTGCTGGCACGCATGCGCGTGCATCCCTCGCAGATCGTGCTGGAGATCGCCGACGCCGATCGCATGCCGCGCTCGCGGCTGATGCAGGCCTTGTCCGGCTTCCGGACCCACGGTTTCGGCACGGCCTGCGTGCTGCGCGGCGATGATCCGGGCGCGTTCGAGCAGGTGCTGTCCCTGCATCCGGACGCCGTCAAGCTCTGCCGCAGCCACCTGTATGCGGCCCGCGCGTCGCTGCTCGGACGCGAGCGCCTGGCACGGCGGATCGCAGCGATCCGGGCGGCCGGTGCGCATGCCTGGCTGCGCGGTGTCGACGATCTGCCCTCGACGCGACTGGCCCGCGCGCTCGATGCCGACGGCTGGCAGAGCGGTCTGCTCGACGCCCGCATGCTCGGCGGCCACGGCGGCTGAACGAACACCCTGCTTCGTGAGCGGGCCGCGCGCTTTCAGCGACCGCTCGCGCTCAGGCGCTCGATGAGGCGGGCCGCGGCCCTGAGCCCGAAACTCGCCGTCATGCACATCGATGCGCCATAACCGGCGCAGTTGAGTCCGGCATCGCCGGCACAGGAGCGCGGTCGCAGCACCGGCTCCGGCGACCAGACGCAGTCGATGCCGAAGCGCCGCGCCGGATCGCGTGGAAAGCCGTACTCCTTGCGCAGGCGCTGGCGCAGCTTCGCCAGCATCGGGTCCTGCTCGGTCTGCGCGAGGTCCGACAGCCGGATCCGCCCCGGGTCCTGCTTGCCGCCGGCCCCGCCGGATACGACCAGCGGCAGATGCGCGCTCCGGCAGCAGGCGATCAGCGCGGCCTTGGCGCGGACGTTGTCGATCGCATCGAGGACGGCATCGGCACCGGCGAGCAGGCCGGCGGCGTTCTCGGGGGTCAGGAAATCCTCGACGGCTTCCACCGTGCAGGCCGGATTGATCCGGCCGATGCGTTCGGCGAGCACCTCGACCTTCGCCCGTCCGAATTCCCCGTCGAGTGCCGGCAGCTGCCGGTTGACGTTGGACTCATGGACGATGTCGAGATCGATGATCCGCAGCGTGCCGATCGCACTGCGCGCCAGTGCCTCGACGGCCCAGCTGCCGACCCCGCCGACGCCGACGACCACGACGCGCGCCGCCTGCAGGCGGGCGAGAGCGTCGCTGCCATACAGCCGGGCGATGCCGCCGAAACGGCGTTCAGGATCAGAGGACGGGATCGACGGGATCAGCGGCAGCGGGGAAGCGGACACGAACGTGCAGACCGGGCGGCAGGGGCTGGCACGATAGGCGAGGCAGGGAGATGCGTCGAGCGGCGGCCGTGGGCGGCTGCAATGCCGGGTGCCGGCTCAGAGGTCGAAGCGGCTCACATCGATGCCGAGCGCGCGGGCCAGCGGTACGAGTGCCGAGCGCCGCGGCGGCGTCAGCGGGTTTTCCTCCCAGGCCCGGATCACGCGCGCCGATACGCCCATGCGCTCGGCGACGGTCTCGCGGCTGATGCCGAGATATTCGCGCCAGGCCCGCAGCGGAGTATCTCCGTACACGACGACCTGCGTGATCACCGCATGGGGCACATGGACGCTGTCATAGCCATGCCCCTGCGGGCCGGGCATGGCGTACAACGCGTGCATGGACATGGCGGTCTGCTCCGGATTCAGGGCTGCGGACATGCCGCGCATCATGAGCGCTGCGGCGCCGGAAACGACTCGCTGCACGGGGACTGACACAGCGTTTTGCAGGATTTCCGTTCCTGCCGTCGTCCGGGACATGCGTGTGACCCCGTTACCGGGCGGCGGTTCAGCTGCGGCAATCCCTGCCTGCCGCGCAGGCGGCAAGTCGTGGAAATTTGCATACGACCTCGTCCGGAAGCACTGCATTCGCTGAAAGCTGCGATACACTCGGCCCATTACCCGATCAGGACCGATCGATCGAAATGCCTGCACCTGACGCTGCGGCATCGTTCGAGGCATCACTCGTCCGGATTCCGGTCAGCTGCACCAGTTCAGGGCGTCATGACGCCTCGACGCGCACGCGTCGTCGAATCGAAGATCATCATTCCGATCTGCCCGGTGAACGGGCGGTTTTCTGCCGTTGTCCAAACGGTATTACTGCACCCCACTCCGGAGGGAGTACACGGCGCCATGCCGATCAGAGCCGACCTTTCCCATATCGATCTTGCCGCGATGTCACTGCCGGATTTGCACCGACTCGTGGATAAAATTGAAAAAGCCATAGAAATCAAGCTCTTCGAGCGAGGCGCCCAGCGCGCTCTGGCCGTGTTTTCCGCGCATGCCCCGACCCCTGCGGCGGCTCCGCCCGTGGGTCGCGGCGGTAACCGCGACGTGCGCAGGACCGGTCGCGAGCGCAGCGGACGGGATTCCGGACTGCGCCGGCGCTGACGGACACCCCCGCATTCGACGGCCATAGCCGACGCTGATTGGCCGGCGGTTCTGTTATTCCGAATATCACGCGGGACAGCATTCCTCACTGCTGACCGGGCTGGCGTTTTCCGTGGCACCGGCTCATTCGGCTGCGTGCAATCCACAATCCGGCCATGGTCACGACCGACCGCTGCCTGCCCGGCGCTCATTGCGCTGCCGGTGCGCCGGTCGATCCGTCTTCGGCAGCCCGCCACAGATACCAGGCGAGCACGCTGCGCCACGGCCGCCAGGCTTCCCCCCAGTGCAGCAGTTCCCGGGCCCGCGGCAATCCGGGATTGGCCTCGATCACGCACCAGCCCCGGCGCACCCCGTAATCGTCGACCGGCCAGACGTCGGGCCGTCCGAGCGTGAAGATCAGGAACATCTCGACGGTCCAGCGCCCGACGCCGCGCGCGGCCGTGAGCCGGCTGACGAGTTCATCGTCCGTCAGCCTGTCTGCTTCGGTCCGATCGGGCAGAAAGCCGCTCGCGGCACGTGCGGCGATGTCCCGGATCGCAGCCGCCTTCTGGCGCGACAGGCCGGTGCCGCGCAGATCGTCGTCGCTCAGGGCCAGTACCCCGGCCGGAACCGGTGCCGTGCCGAGCCGGTTGCGGAAACGCGCCTCGATCGCGGCCGCGGCGCGCCCGGCGAGCTGCTGATGAATGACGGCCGAGCAGAGGGCCAGCCAGGGCTGCACGCCGGGCAGCGGGGTGATCGGGCAGGGGCCGTGACGGCTGATCAGCTCCGCCAGCCCCGGATGGCGGGACAGCTGCCGTTCTGCCTGTTGAACGCCTGCAATCGTCAGCAGCTCGGGCATGGCAAGAGGTACGGGCCGGCAGGAATTCGAGATCGCGCCGCCCTGCACCGCGGCCAGGAGCAGGATCGGCAAGCGTCAGGGCATGTTTCAGGCCGCCCGCAGGCTCGCGATCGGCCGCCAGACTCGTTTAAGGTGCAGCGCCGGTCAGCGGCTCGGAAAGACCGACCCGACCCCGGCCGTGCTGGAGGATACAGATGTTGCACCGATTTCGCCGCGGCCTGTCTGCCGCTGCCGTCGCCATCACCCTGGCGGGCACCGGCACCGGTGTCGCCGGCACGAGCGCCGATCCGGAATATCTGCAGCGTGCCGAGGACCATCGCAAGGCGCATGACCTGCCGGCCGCCATCATCGAGCTGAAGAACGCTCTGGCCGAGGCGCCCGGGGATGCCCGCGTGCGGCTGCTGCTCGGCAGCCTGTATCTGGAACAGGGCGACGGAGCTGCCGCCGAGAAGGAACTGCGGCTGGCGCGCAGGCTCGGCGTGCCGCTGCCGCGGCTGATGGCAGGGCTGGCCGAAGCCATCTATCTGCAGCGGGCCTGGCAGCGACTGGTCGATGACGTGCAGCCGCTGACCGGCATGAGCGCCCGCGAGGTGGCCGACGTGCGCGCGCTGCGCGGCGAGGCGCAGTTCGCGCTGCGGCGCAACGACGAAGCCCGCACCTCGCTGGAAAGCGCACTGCGCACCGATCCGGCCGCCGTGCGGGCGCTGCTCGGCAGTGCCCGGCTGGCCCTCTCCGAACAGCGCCACGATCAGGCCCGCGTCTGGCTGCAGCGGGCCGTCGACCAGTCATTGAGTCCGCAGCTTGCCAACGATGCCTGGTCGCAGTTCGGCGATCTCGAGGTTGCCACCCGGCATCTGCCTGCAGCCGATGCGGCCTACACCAGAGCCATCGACACCGGGCAGAGTCATCTCGGCGTCGTGCTGCGCCGCGGACTGGTGCGGGTGGAGCTGCAGGACTATGACGGTGCCGCCGCCGATCTGAACCGCGTCGCCGGCCGGGCGCCCGACCATACGCTGGTCCATTACGGCTTCGGGCTGATGGCCTACCGGCAGGGGCGCTACGCCGAGGCGGCCGCTTCCTTCAGCCGTGCGCTGCAGCGGGCGCCGGACAACGCCGATGCCAGCTACTACCTGGCCGCCTCGCAGCTGGCGCTCGGACAGCTCGACCCGGCGATCGACGGCCTGTCGCGCTTCCTGGCCGAGCATCCCGAATCCGAGGTGACCGCCCGCCTGCTCGGGAATGCCTATCTGCGCCGCGGGGATGCCAACGCCGCTGCCGCGCTCATCCAGCCGCTGCTCGAACGCCAGCCCGATGATGCCGCGCTGCTCGATCTGCTCGGCCGCATCACGCTCGCCCAGGGCGATGCCGCGCGCAGCCGCGAACTGCTGGCGCGTGCCACCGAACTGGCACCGGCTTCCGCCTTCGGCCGCTATGCCTACGGCATGAGCCTGCTCGCCGCCGGCGACCAGAACCGCGGGCTGGAGGAGCTGCAGAAAGCCGTCGAGCTCGATCCGCACGAGCACGGCCTGGAGTTCGGCCTGAGCGTCAGCCTGCTGCGCGCCGGGCACTTCGACGAGGCCATCGCCGTCGCGCGCCGCCTGCAGCAGAGCCTGCCGGACCAGGCCGAGCCGCTGGTGCTCGAAGGCATTGCCCAGGCCGCCCGCCAGCAGGATGCCGAAGCCCGTGCCGCCTTCCGCCGGGCGCTGGCACTGGAGCCCGGACATCCGCGGGCCGCCGGCGCCCTCGCCGCCCTGGACCTCGGCAGCGGAGACATCGATGGCGCGCGCGGCTGGTACCGGCAGATCCTCGCCCATCACCCCGGGCATGCCCCGACGCTGATGCAGCTCGCCCGGCTCGAAGCCCGGCAGGGCCAGGGCGAGGCCTATGCCGAAACCCTGCGCGAAGCCATCGCCGCCGATCCGCATGTGCCGCAGCCCTACGTGCTGCTCGCCCGCTGGCAGCTGCGTCAGGGCCAGCCCCTGCTCGCCGTCGGCACCCTGGTCGCGGTACGCGCCGAGTTTCCGGAGTATCCGCCGCTGCTGCTGACGCTCGGCCTGGCACAGGGCGCAAACGGCGAAAGCGCCGATGCGATCGGCACGCTGCGCCGGCTGATCGAACTGCAGCCGCAGTCGGCCGAGGCCCGCTACGCGCTCGTGACCGCGCACGCGCAGGCCGGCGATGCCGCGGGCCTGCGCGGCACGCTCGCGCAAGCCCTGGCCGTCGACAACCGCCGCCCCGAAGCCCTGCCCCTGCTCGAACGCCTGGTCGGTCTCGCCGGCAGCGCCAGCGAGGCCGAGGACTGGCTCGAAGCGCTGCTGCGCGATCGCCCGGACGACGAGATCGTGCTCGACTTCATCGGCCAGCGCCGCTACCGGCAATACGGCGCCCCGACCGCGCTGACCTACTACGCCCAGCTGCAGCGCCGCCAGCCGCAGGCCGCGCTGTGGGTGCTGCGCGAGGCCGAGCTCCGCAGCGGCAACCGCGAGGCCGCGCAGGCCCAGGCCCTGCTCGAACGCTGGCTGCAGGCACACCCGGATGACGTGCAGGCGCGCTTCGCGCTCGGCCTGATCCACCTCGACGCCGATCGCCGGGCCCCGGCCCGCGCCGCCTTCGAGGCGGTGCTCGAACGCCGGCCCGACCAGCTCGCGGCCCTGAACAACCTGGCCTGGCTGCTGCGCGAGGACGATCCGCAGCGGGCGCTGGACTACGCGAACCGCTGCCTGCAGCTGCGCCCGGCCGATCCGCGGCTGATGGACACGCTCGGCGAGGTGCTGATCGCGCAGCACCAGTACGCCCGGGCCGCCGAGGTGCTGGCGAAGGCCGTCGCGCGCGCCCCGCAGCTGGGCTCGGCCCGCTATCACCTGGCACTTGCGCTGTCGCTCGACGGACGCAGGGACGAGGCCCGGGAGCTGCTGAAATCCCTGCTCGGGAATGATCAGCCCTTCTCCGAGCGCGCCGAGGCGCAGAGCCTGCTCGCGCAGATCGGCAGCTGAATCCGCTCCGGTTCACCGGGTCGCCGGCAAGGGCCAGGGGGCCGGCCGGCGGCCCGCCGGGTTTCATCGGCTTCATCGATCGAGGGACTTGCATGATGTGGAACACCCGGATGCGGCCGCTTGCGGCTGCGCTGCTGCTGCTCGCCGGCAGCGCAACCGCCGCAGCCGACCTGGCCAGGGAACTGGACAAGGCCGAACAGCTGCGCGCGCAGGGCCAGCTCGGCGCCGCGATCATCGAACTGAAGAACGCGCTGCAGGACGAGCCCGATTACGGGCCGGGCCGGCGGCTGCTCGGCGTGCTGTACGTCGAGCTCGGCAACGGTGCGGAGGCGGAAAAGGAACTGCTGCGCGCCCGGCGGCTGAAGGTCCGCGAGACCGGCATCGCACTGCCGCTCGCCGAAGCCCTGCTGCTGCAGCGCGAATACCAGCGCCTGCTCGAAAGCGTGCAGCCGGTCTCGGGCATGTCGATGCGCGATGTCGCCGACCTGCGCGCGCTGCGCGGCGAGGCACTGCTCGCGCTCGGCCGCCAGGGCGACGCCGAGGCGGCCGTGAAGTCCGCGCTCGCCACCGACCCGGCCGCGCCGCGTGCGCAGATCGCCGAGGCGCGTCTCGCACTCGCGGCCCGCCACCCCGACACCGCCCGCCAGCGCCTGCAGACCGTGCTGTCGGCCCCGCTGCCGCAGCCGGTCGAGCACATCGCGCAGGCGCTGCTCGGCGATGTCGAGATCATGGCCCGGCGCCTGCCGGAGGCCGCGAAGGCTTACGACCGCGCCATCGCCACCGGCCGGCCGCACCAGGCGCTGGCGATCCAGCTCAAGCGCGGGCTGCTGCGCATCGATCTCGGTGATCCCGACGGTGCCCGTGCCGATCTGGGTGCGGTCAACGCCCGGCTGCCGGATCTGCCGCTGCCGCATTTCGGCTTCGGGCTGCTCGCGTACCGGCAGGGGCGCTATGCCGATGCGCTGGATTCCTTCGAACGCGCGCTGCAGCGCGATCACGAGAATCCCGACATCCACGCCAAGATCGCCGCCACGCGCATCGCGCTCGGCCAGCGCGAGCAGGCGGTCACCGATCTGGAAAAATTCCTGCAGGAACATCCGGACAGCGATCCGATCCTGCGCCTGCTCGCGACGATTCGCCTGCAGCAGGGCGATACCGCCGGCGCGCAGAAACTGCTGCGCCACGTGCTCGAACTGCATCCCGACGACAACGCCGTGCTCGACATGCTCGGCGCGATCGCGCTCGCCCGCGGCGAAGCGCGCGAGGGCGAGCCGCTGCTGCGCCGCTCGGTCGAACGCGATCCGGATTCGGCCGCGGCGCGCTACCGGCTCGGCCTCGGCCTGCTGGCACTCGGCGATCGCGAGAACGGCCTGCGCGAACTCGCGCAGGCCACCCAGCTGCAGCCCGGTCAGGAACGCTACGAATACGCACTGGCGCTCGGGCTGCTGCGCAGCGGCCAGCATGCCGAAGCCGTCGCTGCCGCCCAGCGCCTGCAGGCGCTGTGGCCGGATCGCAACGAACCGCTGCTGCTCGAAGGCATCGCCCGCGCGAGCGCCCTCGACACCGAGGGCGCCAGTGCCGCCTTCGAGCGCGTGCTCGCGCGCAGCCCCGGCGACCCGGCCGCATCGGGCGGACTGGCGACGCTCGACCTGCAGCAGGGCCGGCCCGACAAGGCCCGCTCGCGCTATCGGGCCGTGCTCGAACAGCATCCGGGCCATGGGGCCACGCTGCTGGAGCTGGCAGCGCTCGAACTGCGGCTCGACAACCCCGAGGCCGCCCGGCGCGCGCTGGAGCAGGCGGTCGCGGCCGATCCGGAGGCGCTGGAGCCGCGCCTGCGCCTCGCGCGCCTGCTCGGGCGCGAGGGCCGGCATGCGGCGGCGCTCGAACTGCTCGAAGCCGTGCATGCCCGCCATGCGGACGATGTGCAGCTGATCGCGCTGCTCGGAGCCGCGAAGACCGCACTCGGGGATGCCGGCGGCGGCCGCGCCGCCTACCGCCGTCTGCTCGATCTCGATCCGAAGTCCGCCACCGGCCTGTACGGCTACGCCTCGGCCTGCGCCGCCGGCAGCGACGACGCCGGCCTGCGCGCAGCGCTGCGTCCGGCGCTCGCCGCCGACCCCGGCAATGCCCTCGCGCAAGCGCTGCTGGCACGGCTGCAGGAACTGGCCCCGGGCGAGGCCGCCGCCCGCGCCTGGTTCGAGGAACTGAACCAGGCGCTGCCCGACAACCTCGCGCTGCTCGAATTCGAGGGCCGGCGCATCGAACGCCAGCAGGGCAGGCAGCCGGCGGCGATCTATTACGGCGGCCTGCGCCGCCGGCAGCCGCACGAACAGCTCTGGGCGCTGCGCGAGGTCGAACTCTGGCAGCAGGCGAAGGAGCCGGCCCAGGCGCGCTCGGTGCTGGTCGACTGGCTGCGCTGGCATCCGGACGACGACACGGTGCGCGCCCAGCTGGCGGCGATGATGCTCGCCGCCGGCCAGAACGCCGATGCCAAGGCCGAGCTGGAGCGCATCGTCGCCGACAACCCGACGCGCGTCTCGGCGCTGAACAACCTCGCCTGGCTGCTGCGCAAGGACGACCCGCGCCGTGCCCTGCGTCTGGCCGAGCGCGCCGTGCGCCTGCGCCCGGAGCCGCGCATCCTCGAAACCCTCGGCGAGGTGCTGATTGCCGGCGGCGAATACGTGCGCGCGACCGAGGTCCTGCAGTACGCCGCCCTGCGCGCACCGCAGCAGCCCTCGATCCGCTACCAGCTCGCCGTGGCGCTGGCCGGGCAGCAGCGCAAGGAGGACGCCCGCCGGCTGCTGAAGGAACTGCTCGCCGGCGACACCCGCTTCGCCGAGCGCAGCGACGCCGCGGCGCTGCTGAAGAAGCTCGGCGGCTGACGCAGGCGTTATCCCGGGACCGGGGCTGCCGGCTGCGGATATGCTGCGGCCCTCCGTTCATCAGGATGGTGATCCATGCCCCGAACCGCCCTGTACCGCACGCGCGCCGCCGTCTGCGCCTGCGTGCTGATCCTGTCCGGGACCGGCGCGCAGGCGGACGATGATGTCCTGACCGCTGCCGGCCGCAAGCTCGAAGCCGGTCAGGTCAGCGCCGCCGTCATCGACATCAAGAACCGCCTGCAGCAGCGCCCCGGTGACGGGGCTGCCCGCCGCCTGCTCGGCATCGCCTACGTGCGGCTTGGCGACGGTGCGAACGCCGAACAGGAACTGACGCGTGCCGCGCAGCTCGGCGTGCCGGCCGGCGAGCTGGCCGTGCCGCTGGCCGAAGCGCTGGCCGTGCAGCAGCAATGGCAGGCGCTGCTCGATCGGGCGATCGTGCAGCCGAACATGCGCACGCCGGAGCTCGCCGAGCTGCGGGCGTTGCGCGCCACCGCCCATCAGGCCCTCGGCCAGACCGGGCAGGCCAGGCTGCAGTTCGAGGCCGCGGTGGCGACGGATGCCGCTTCGGCACGCGCGCAGCTCGGGCTCGCGCAGTTCGATCTGCAGGCCGGTCGCTGGCCGGCCGCGCGCACCCGCCTCCAGACCCTGCTCGCGCGCCAGCCGGCGCCCGCCGCACACATCGCCCGGCTGGCCTGGACGCTGCTCGGCGACGGGGAGCTGGCGGACGCGCAGTACACGGCCGCCCTGCAGGCCTATGACGCAGCCCTGCCGCTCGCCGATGCGGCTTCGGTGCCGCAACTGCGGCTGCGCCGCGGCCTCGTGCGCGTGCAGCTCGGCGACGATGCCGGTGCCCGCGCCGACTTCGAGGCGGTCGCCGAGCGCCTGCCCGATCAGCCGCTGATGCACTACGGCCTCGGCCTGCTGGCGCTGCGCCGCCAGCAGCCGGCCGAAGCGGTCACGGCCTTCGAACGCGCCCTGCAGCGCGCGCCCGAAGACGCCGGAACCCATGAACAGCTCGCCCGCGCCCGGCTCGCGCTCGGACAGCGCGAACCGGCGCTGGCCGATCTGTCCGGCTTCGCCGCCCGCCATCCCGAAGCCGACGGCGTTGCCCGGCTGCTCGGCCGGCTGCGCCTGTCCGCCGGTGACGGCCCGGGCGCCGAGGCGGCGATCCAGCCGCTGCTGGCACGCCATCCCGACGACGCCGAAGCGCTGGAAATCCTCGGCATGGCCGCGCTGCTGCAGGGGCGTTATCAGGAGGGCGAGGCGCAGCTGCGCCGGCTGGTCGAACTCAGGCCCGAATCGGCCGATGCGCAGATGCGCCACGGCCTGGCGCAGCTCGCCCTCGGCGAGCACGACGCAGCGCTGCAGTCACTCGGTGCCGCCGCCGGGCGCGCGCCGGGTGCGCAGGAGCAGGCCCGGGCGCTGCTGCTCGCCCGGCTCGCCAGCGGTCGTCACGCCGAAGCCCTGGCGCAGGCGCAGGCGCTGTCGGCCGCGCATCCGGAGGCGGTCGAGCCGCTGCTCTACGCCGGCGCGGCGCATGAGGGGCTGCAGGACCTGCCGGCGGCCCGTGCCGACTACGAACGTGTACTCGCCCTCGTGCCCGGCCAGGCGCAGGCCGCTGCCGCGCTGGCGCGGCTCGATCTGCTCGACGGCCGGCCCGATTCAGCCCGTGCACGCTATCAGGCCGTGCTCGCCCGCAGCCCCCGGCATGTGCCGACGCTGATGGCGCTCGCCCGGCTCGAATGGCTGCACGGCCGGCCCGAAGCCGCGATCGCGGCGCTGGAGACCGTGGCCGGAATCGCCCCCGAAGCCGTGGCGCCGCAGCTGCTGCTCGCCCGCCTGCAGGCGCAGCACGGCCGGCTCGCCGACGCCGTCACCCGCCTCGACAGCCTGCACTTCGCCCATCCCGACGACGAAGCCGTGCTGGCGCATCTGGCGGCGGCGCGCCTGCAGGCCGGCGACATCGCCGAGACTGAACGACTGCATCGCGACTGGCTCGCGCGCCGGCCGGACTCGGTGGCGGCACTGTACGGACTGGCCGCGGGCGCGGCGGCCCGCAGCGACGCCGAAGCGCTGCTCCAGGCCCTGATTCCGGCCCTGCGGGCCGATCGCGAGGCCGCGCCGGCGCCAGCCCTGCTCACACGGCTCGACGCGCTCGCGGCCGATCCGGCCCGGGCCCGGGCCTGGCTCGCGCAGCTGCAGCAGGCCGTGCCCGATCATCCGGCCCTGCTCGATCACGCCGGCGAACGGCTCGGCCGCGAGCAGGGAGCTGCGAAGGCGGCGGCCTATTACGCGCTGCTGCGCGGCCGGCAGCCCGACGAGGCCCGCTGGCCGCAGCGCGAGGCAGCCTGGCGCGAGGCGGCCGGGGAGGGGGCGGCCGCGGCCCGCATGCTGGAGACCTGGCTCGCCCGGCATCCGCAGGCCGTCGGGCTGCGCCTGCAGCTCGCGACCCTGTACGAACGGCTCGACCGGCTGGAGGACGCGCGCGTCGCCCTCGTGCTCGTGCTGAGCCAGCGACCCGACGAGGTCGTGGCCCTCAACGACCTCGCCTGGCTGCTGCGGGATCGCGACCCGCAGCAGGCGCTCGTCCACGCCCGCAGGGCCGCGCTGCTGGCCCCGCGGCCGGAGGTGCTGGAGACACTCGGCGAAGTGCTGATCGCCGCGGGCCAGCCGGAAGCGGCGATCGGCGTACTGGACACGGCGAGCCGCGGCGAGCCGTCGGCCAGCTCGATCCGGCTGAACCTCGCCCGGGCGCAGCTCGCCAGCGGCCGCGTCGAGGCGGCCCGCACGACGCTGCGCGCGCTGCTCGCCGGTGCGCAGTCCTTCGAAGGACGCGATGCCGCGCTCGCGCTGCTCGGCAGGGCCGGCGGCTGAATCACGGGGAAAGGAACAGGGTCGGGACAGAAGGCTCAAAAGGATGTTGCACTGCAGCATCGCATGGATATAATGGCACCCATGGGTTCACCGGAACCCGACCGCCCCGCCACCCAAACGAGGATGCAGCCATGACCCAGTTCTCCGTTCCGTCGCTCGAGTCCCTGTCCGCCCCCGTCGTCAAGGCCGGCAAGCTGAACGTCGCCAGCCTCGAAAAGCTGACCGCCTTCAACTTCAGCCTGCTGCAGAGCTACAGCGACCTGAGCCTGGCGCGCCTGAAGGCCGCCACCGACGTGACCGATCTGGCCAGCCTGAAGGCCTACGGCGAGTCCTCGGTCGAAGTCGCGAAGGAGCTGGGTGCCAAGCTGCAGGCCGATGCCAAGGCCTATGCCGACCTGCTCGCCGGCGTCGGCGCCGAGTACAAGGATCTGGTCAAGGCCGCCTGATCGCCGGCGCCCCGACCTTCCTGAAAACCGCCCGCACCGTCGGGCGGTTTTTGTTTTCCGGTCCGCCGGCCCGGCCATCGCTCAGCGCAGCGCACGCACCCGCCGCCAGGCGAGCCACAGGCAGGCCCCCGCCAGTACGCACCAGAGCCCGGCCCACAGCGGCGCCGGCAGCCAGGTGTGCGCGGCCAGATCGGCACCGTCATGCCGGCCGGACAGCCCGAACAGCGCGAGCGGCGCCTGCACGGCATCGAGCATCACGGCCAGCCCCAGGACTTCGAGCCCGGCCTGCAGCGCCCGCCCGTTGCGCCAGCGCCGGCGCAGCGGCAGCAGCAACAGCGCGACCAGCAGCGCCGAGATCACGATCGTCACCGCATCGCGCGCATACAGCAGCGCCGTGATCGCGACCGTGCCGCCGAGCAGGCCGGCGAGGATCGGCGCGTCGTCGCGCTGCGAATCCCCGCTCGCCAGCGCGAAGATGCCGAGCCCCCACAGCGGCGCCCCTGCGTAGCCTGCGAAAGCCACCGGCACGCCCCAGCCGCCGGTGAACACGCACAGTCCGGAGCCGTCGGTGCGCAGCACGATGCGCACGATGTCGCCACCGGTCGCCGCGGCCATCAGCCCGTGGCTGAGCTCATGGAAGAAGGTGCCGGCCCAGCGCAGCGGCAGCCCGATCAGCGGCAGCGCCGACAGCACGGCCGCCACGAGCAGCAGCAGCCAGAACCGCAGTGCGCTCATCGGCACAGCCTCCCGGGTCTCAGAAGCGGTAGCCGAAGTTCAGCTCGACACCGTGATCGCCGCCGGCCGACTGCGTGTAGTGCAGGCCGAGGTTCAGGTTCTCGGAGAAGCGTTCACCGACGCGCACGCGCGTGCTCGCGGCGATGCCGATGCGCTGGAAGTTGTCGGCCGCGAGCTCCGAACCGAGGAAGCGCGTGTCCGAGATCCACGCCGTCCAGCGCGCGCCGCTGCCGAGGAAGGTGCCCTCCAGCGGCCCGCCGACGCGCACGGCGTTGTGCAGCGCGACTTCGTGCAGGCGGTAGCCGGCGTTCAGTCCTTCGACACGACCGCCGACCGACTGGAAGTAGCCGATCAGGTTGTCGGCGCCGAACTCGTAACCATTGCCGAAGGACGTCCGGAAGTGGCTGGTCAGCGAGGCCGAGGCCAGCGAGCCGACGTGGTCCCAGTCCTCGTCGACGACGGTGCCGTAACGGAACATCGGTTTCAGGTCCCAGCCGGCGGCGACCGGTACGCGCAGGCCACCGCCGAAGCCGTAGCTGCGGTCACGGCGATCGACGCCCCGGCCGCTGGTCGTGATGTTCGCGACCGGCAGCTCGGCGAGCACGGTCAGGCCGCTGTCGAGCTTCCACGCATAGCGCAGCGGCATTTCCTCGTAGGTCTGGCGGTAGCCGTCGGCGTGGTAGCGCCCGATGCGCGCACCGATGCCGGCCTGACCCTCGTCGATGCCGGTGACCAGCGGGTCGAGCAGGAAGCCGGCCTCGACATCGGCGAGCGTCATGCGTCCGAGCAGGCTCACGGGGCTGCCGCCGATCAGGTCGAGCGGCGAGCGCGAGGCGTTTTCGTCCGGGGTCGGCACGACCAGCGTCACGGCGTTGCCGGTATAGGTGGCGGTCTGTGCGAGCAGTGGCAGCGAGGTCACGACATTCGTGAAGGTGCCGTTGATACGGCCGTCGGCGGTCAGCAGCGTGTAGTTCGCGTCGGCCGAGTACGTGCCGTCGGCCGAGTCGATGCGCAGCGTGGCACCGCTGATCGTGATGTTGCCGGTCGAGTGCAGCAGATCGGCGTTGCCGGCCCCGTCGACCTCGATGCGCAGCGTCGAGCCGCTGGCGAAGGCAACGTCGCCGACGCTCAGCGTGCCGATCGAGTTGCCGGGGCTGAGGGTGCCGCCATCGTTGACGGTGATACTGCCCGCAATCGTGCCGTTACCGGCGAGCGTGCCGCCGCGATTGACCATGATCGTGCCGGCGGCGGCGTTGCCCTGTTCAGAGTCGCCGAGCGTGATGCCGCCGCCCAGCCCGCCCAGCGTGCCGCCCGGACGCAGGTCGAGGCCGTGCGCGTACAGGTTTGCGCTGCCCGAGAGCGTCAGTTCGCCGCTGCCGCCATCGGCCGTGGTCGTGCCGCCGAGCACGATGCTGCCGCCGACGGCCAGCGTGCCGCTGTCGAGCCGGTACCGGCCGGTGCCGCCGGCTTCGGCACCGATCAGCAGGTCGCCGCCGATGATGGCGAGCCCGCCGGTCTGCGTGAAGGTGCCGCTGCCGGCCCGGCCGATCCAGGCATCCGCGCTGACGTTGAGCCTGCCGGCGGACAGGGTGTAGCTGCCGGTCGAGCCCGCGGGGCGGCCGACGATCAGCTCGCCGTCGACCTGCGTCGTGCCGCCGGACTGTTCGTACTCGCCGTGCGTGGCGTCCCGATTGCCGATGATCAGGGCATTGGCGACGGTGAACGTGCCGCCGGTCTGCTCGAAGCGGCCGTTGCCGCGGTTGCCGACCACGGCGTCGGTCGCCACGTCGAGCGTGCCGCCGTCGAGCACGTAGACGCCGTTGCCGTCGGCCCAGCTGCCGGTCAGCGCAGTGGTGTCCTGCCAGCCGCCGAGCAGCAGCTCGCCGGCGACCGCGACCGCTCCGCTGGTCTGCGAGAAGCTGCCCTGGCCGAAGTTGCCGATCAGCAGATCACCGCCGACCGTCAGCGTGCCGCCGGAAACCGCGACACTGCCGACACCGCTGCCGTCGCGCCCGATCATCAGGTCGTCACCGATCGTGGCGGTGCCGTTGGTCTGGATCAGCAAGCCGGTTCCGGCATCACCGACCACGGCGAGCGTGCCGACGCTCAGCGTGCCGCCGCCGAGCGTGTAACTGCCGCTCGCGCCGCTGTCGCTGCCGATGCGCAGGCGGTTGGTGGCGTGCGAGCCATCGGTCTGCGTGAACGCGCCGGTGGTCACGGCCCCGACCCAGGTCGTGCCGCTGACGCTCAGCACGGCGTTGCCGAGGGCATACGTGCCGCTGCCGCCGCCCGGGTTGTTGCCGAGCACGAGATCGGTGGTCACGTGCGTGCCGCCGCTCTGCGAATACGTGCCGTCCCCGAGCGCGCCGATCACCGAGCGTCCGAGGCCGCCGCCGCTCGTGACCGTCAGCGTGCCGCCGGTCTGCGTGAACGTGCCGCTGCCGCCGGCATTGTTGCCGACCGACAGGCCGTCGGCAGTCACGCTGCCGCCGGAGAGCGTGAACGAACCGCTGCCGAGGCCGCCGACGACGATGCGGCTGTCGGTGGCCGTGCCATGCACGCTCAGGCTGCCGGCACTGAGGGTGGCCGTCCCGTGGCTGCCGCTCAGGTTGGCGACGACGAAATCCCCGCCGACCGTGACCGTGCCGCCCGACTGCGTGTACTGACCGCTGACGCCGGTCGTCTGGCCGATGATGACCCGCCCGTCAACATCGAGGCTGCCGCCCGAGATCGCGTAGCTGCCGTTGGCCCCGGCGCTCGTGCCGCTGCCGAGGATCAGGTCATGGCCGACCGTCACGGCACCCTGCACCTGCGTGAAGCTGCCGCTGAGGGTGTCGCCGATCACGGCATCGTGCGTGACATCGAGCGACGCCGGACCGTCGGTGTCGTTCAGGCGGTAGCTGCCGTTGACGTACAGGCCGAAGCTCGCCGACTGCACGGACACGCTGCCGCCGGTCTGCACGAGGCTCGCCGTCGTCGTCGCGTCGCTGCCGATGACGAGGTTCACGCGTGCGGTCGCGCTGCCGCCGCGGATGGTCAGGGTGCCGGTACTGCCCGCCACGATCGCCACATCAAGGTAATCGGCGCTCAGCGTGCCGGCACTGAGCGTATAGCTGCCGTTGCCGCCGGCACCGGCGCCGATGAAGGCCTGGTCACCGACATCGAGCGAACCGCCGCTCTGCAGCAGCGTGGCCGCGTGATCCGAGCCCAGATGCAGCGAGGTGCCGATACCCACGCTGCCGCCCGACAGTGCGTAGCTGCCGGTATTGATGCTCAGGTCATTGCCGACCGTGAACACCCCGCCGGACTGCGTGAACGTGCCATCGGCGCCGGCACCGACCAGCACGTTGCTGGTGATTGCCAGCGTGCCGCCGGACAGCGTGTAGCTGCTCGTGCCGCCGCTGGTCGTATCGGATTCACCGATACTCAGGTTCGAGGCGCTCACGCTGCCGCCCGTCTGCGTGAAGCTGCCGGTGCCGCCGAAACCGTTGCCAGCCGCGCCGAGACGCAGCGTGCCGGCAACCGTCAGGCTGCCGGTGCCGGAGAGCACATAACTGCCGGTGCCGCCGGCATCGCTGCCGGTATTACCGACCCGCAGTTCGCCGCCGACGAACTGCGAGCCGCCGCTCTGCGTGAAGCTGCCGCTGCCGCCGGGTTCGCCGGCAAAGCCGTTGTTGCCGTTGCCGATGATGGTGCTGCCGGCGACGATCAGCTGGCCGCCGCCGAGCGTGTAGAAGCCCCCGCGGGCCGGCGTGCCGCCGGTCAGCGCCGGCGCGTTGCCAAGCACCAGATCGCTGGCGACCGTATGCGTGCCGCCGCTTTGCGTGAACTCGCCACGGCCGATGTCCCCGATCGTCGACTGCGTGGTGGTGAGCGTGCCGCTGCCGGACAAAAAATACTGGCCGAAGCTGTTGGCGGGCGTTCCGCCGGCGCTGCCCAGCGTCAGCTGCGAGGTCGAAACGTCGCCGCCGCTCTGCGTGAAGCTGCCGCTGCCCAGATTGCCGACCGTCAGCGTGCTCGTCGTCAGGCTGCCGCCGCTCATCGTGTACTGGCCGTTGCCGTTGCTGGTATCGGTACCGAACACCTCGCCGCCAAGCAAGACCTGCGCGGCGCTCACGGCGCCGGCGGACTGCTGGAAGATACCGTTGCCGTTCTTGCCGATGGCGAAGTTGCCAGTAACATTCAACGCATTGGCATTGTCACTTTGCAGCGTCATCGAGTCCGGTGCAGTGGCATCGATCGTCAGCGAGGCATAAGCCGGAGCGCCAGTCTCATCGTAGGTGACGGTCTGCGATCCCAGATTGCTGCCGGCCGGGGCCAGCAGCTGCACGATGTCCCCGGCTTGCGGACTGCCGGAAATGTCATCCCAGAAACCGGTAGTCCAAGTTTCGCCATCATTACCTCCCCAAGTGACGGTTGAGGGTGCCGTCTGCGCAGGTGCCTGCTGCATGGCCAGCCCGAGCGCCAGCGACAGCAACGTGCGGCCGGTGGGGAAGCGCTTGCACGCTGACGACAGCCCGGGTAGCGGATTGACAATGTTCATCGCTGGGGACTCCGTCTCTGCGGGCGGTCATGCCGGTCACCACCGATGCAGCGGCGCGGACGTGGGGTATGCCACGATGGTAACCCGATGCCCGCCACAGTCGGCATAGCCGGATGCGGCTGTAACGGCCGGTCAGGCGGAAACGCCGGTTAGAAGTGCGACGACAGCCAGCGTCGCAGTTGATGGATCCAGCCCGATCCGGCTGATCCATCGCCGGGCGCCGGCAGCGGTTGCGTCAGCGTCCGCCGTCCGTCCCACGCCGCCCAGCGCAGCACCTCGGCCTGCGCGTGCAGGCGCAGCGGCGGCAGTGGTGCCGGCGGCTGGCGTTCGAGGCCGGCGAGCACGCGGGCGAGCCAGAGCGCCAGATCCGACAGCGCCCGCGCCACGACGGCGAGCGCCAGGCGCCGGCCTTCGGCGAGCTGTGCATCGGTGGCTTCGGACTGCATCAGCTCGGCGTGCAGCGCCAGCCAGTCGCCGGTGCTGGCGACCAGCGCATCGAGTGCGGCTTCGAGCGCCGCGGCATCGTCGCCGGCGAGCGCCTCGCCGAGGGATTGCGCCGCGGCACGGCTGGCGCCGTTCAGCGCCAGCCAGCGCTCCGGCCCGCGCACGGCGAGGAAGGCTTCGTCGGCCGGCAGCGCGGGGGTCTCGCTGTTCGCGGCCCGCGGCTGGCGGGTGGCGGCGAGCAGCGGCAGCAGGCGTTCGGCGAGGCGGGCGGCGGTGTTCATCGGCGGTTCCCTCGCGGTGGCTGCGGACAGGATGCGGTGGGGCTGCCGGCACAGCCTCAGAGCGCCGCCACGCGCACGTCGACCTGCATGTCCGCCTGCAGATCCGGTGGTCCGTAGAAACTGCCTGACACCGGCGGGATCGCCTCCGGGTGGCGGGCGACCGCAACCGGGATGTGGTCGCTGCCGGTCAGCACGCCGCCGGTCGGGTCGAAGCCCTTCCAGCCCGGCCCCGGCAGGTAGACCTCGGCCCAGGCGTGGGTCGAGGCATGGCCGGCGGCGGTCTCGGAGGTGTGCAGGTAACCGCTGACGAAGCGGCTCGCCAGCCCGAGGCCGCGGCAGGCCTCGATGAACAGCGTCGCGTAGTCGCGGCAGGAGCCGGTGCCGAGGCGCAGCGTTTCGGCCGGCGACTGCACGCCGGGCTCCTCGCGCATGCCGTATTCCAGCTGCCCGCAGATGGCGCGGTTCAGCCGGTCGAGCAGCACGTAGGTTTCCAGCGTCCCCGCCCCGATGCCGAGTCCGGTGACCCAGGCCGCCACCACGGCGCGATCGGACGGATAGACCGGCGTGCTCGCCAGCTGCAGGTCGGTGCGTTCGGCCGCTGCGTACTCGAACGGGTAGTGCAGCGCGTAGTCCTCGACCAGAAAGTCGAGCGGCGCATCGTCGTGGTGTTCGATGACCACTTCGCTGTCGATGCAGAGCCGTCCGGCCGGCTGCGGGAAGTGCGCGATCGCGACCGAGTTGTCATCGGCATCGCGGCACCAGCGCAGCTGCGCGGCCGGGGTGATGTCGAGGCGCGAGCGTTCGACGCGCACCTCGTGGCCCTCGCGCGGGCGCAGCAGCAGCCGGTGCGGGCCGAGCCGGACCGGCTCGGGATAGCGGTATTCGGTGCGGTGCGCGATCAGGATGCGCTTCATCGGCGGCTCTCCGGCGGCGATGCGGACCTGCACCGTACTACGGATGCGGGCGATCGGCCGCAGCCGGCGCAGGGTTTTCGCCGGTCAGCGCCGCGATCGCCTGACGCTCGGTGCGGAAACAGCGGTTTTCGCCGAACTCCGCCGGCACGCCGGCGCGCTCCAGCAGCCGCCAGACCGGCAGCTTCATGCGGCAGAGATAGAGCGTCGTGCCGCGTGCCGCCAGCGTGCGGCGCAGCTCGCGCAAGGTATCGAGGCCGGTGACATCGAGATCATTGATCGCCGTGCCGACCAGCAGCACGCGCTGCACGCCGGCATCGACGTGATCGAGCACCGCGCGCTCGACCGCCGCCGCACTGGCGTAGACCAGCGCCGTGTCCGGGCGCAGCACGATCAGGTCCGGCGCCGGCCGCGGCAGGCCGTAGCGCTCGCGCGCGCGCAGCCGGCCATCGGGCAGCACGCCGAGTTCGACGATGCGCGGCTGGCTGCGGCGCAGCATCGAGGCCGCGAGGCCGGCGATCAGGCCGGCGAGCACGCCCCAGTGCAGCTGCGGCACCGCGAACAGCGTCGCCGCGAAGGTGATCAGCGCCACCAGGCCGTCGTCGCGCGCCAGCCGCCCGATGCGCCGCAGGCCGGCCACGTTGATCAGCCCGGTCACCGGCACGATGACGACGGCCGCCAGCACCGCCTGCGGCAGCGGCGCGAGCACGGCGGTGCCGGCGAGCAGGAACGCGAACACGCAGGCGGCGGCGAACAGCGTCGACCAGGCCGTGCGGGCGCCGGCGTATTCATTGAGGGCCGAGCGCGAGAACGAGCCGCTGACCGGAAACGCCCCGCTGGCGGCGCTCGCGATCTTGGCGAGCCCCTGACCGATCAGCTCCTGATTCTCGTTCCAGCGCTCGCCGCGCCGGCGCGCCAGCGTGCGCGCACTCGACATCGCCTCGGTGAAGCTGACCAGCGCCACGACCAGCGCCGGCGCGAGCAGCGCCCGGTGCGTCCCGAAATCGAGCGCCGGTGGCAGCGACAGCTGCGGCAGCGCCTCGGGCACGCTGCCGATCACGGCCCCGCCATGGCCTGCGTAAGCGCTGAAGTGGCTGAGCACGATGCCGAGCCCGCAGACGAGCAGTACGCCCGGCCAGTGCGGCCGGTGCCGGCGCAGCCACAGCAGCAGCAGCAGGGCCCCGAGCCCGAAGGCCGCGGACACGGCCACCGCGCCGGGCGCCTGCTGCAGGCGCGCCGCCACCTGCGCCGGCCAGCCGGACAGCGACGCCCCCCAGGGCGGCAGGCCGAGCAGCGCCGGCAGCTGCGTGGCGATGATGATCAGCGCCGCCGCATGGATGAAGCCGGCGAGCGTCGGCCCCGAGACCAGGTTCGCGATCACCCCGAGGCGCAGCGCCCCGAGTGCGCACTGCATCAGGCCCGCGTACAGCGCGAGCCACACCGCGGCCGCCACCCAGCCGCTGCTGCCCGGCGCCGCGAACGGCTGCAGCGCGCCGAAGCTCAGCAGGCTGGTCAGCGCCACCGGCCCGGCGGCGAGCAGCGGCGACGAGCCCCACAGGCAGCCGACCACCGCCGGCAGCAGCGCCGCGTACAGCCCGGTCTGCGCCGGCATGCCGGCGAGCGTCGCGTAGGCGAGCGCCTGCGGGATCAGCACCAGCCCGACCGCGAGCCCGGCGCGCAGGTCGGCAGCGAGTGTCGCGCGCGTCGGACGCGGCCAGGCGAGGAAGGGCAGCCAGCGGCGCAGGGCAGGGGACATGATCGGCGAAGGCCTCCGGCGGCGGTGGCGGACGGGTATCCAGCCTGACAGGAACCGGCGCCCGCCGCCCGCAGTCCTGCAGAGACCGGCCATTCCCCGGCGTGCCGGGGCCGGCGGTCGCCTGCGCATCCCCGATGCTGCCGTCTAGCCTGTAGCGGTTCGAGCCGTCCGCGGCCGCCCGATGCCTGCGGGCATCGCCCCACACGAGGAGCCTGCCGATGAAAGCCCGTGCCGCCGTTGCCTGGGAAGCGCAGAAGCCGCTCTCGGTCACCGAGATCGAAGTCGAGGGGCCGCGTGCCGGCGAAGTGCTGCTGCGCACGGTCGCCACCGGGGTCTGCCACACCGATGCCTTCACGCTGTCCGGCGACGACCCCGAGGGCGTCTTCCCGTGCGTGCTCGGCCACGAGGGCGGCTGCATCGTCGAGGAGTGCGGGCCGGACGTGAAGGGCCTGAAGCCCGGCGATCACGTGATCCCGCTGTACATCCCCGAATGCGGTCACTGCGAGTACTGCGCCTCGACGAAGACCAACCTCTGCCAGTCGATCGCCGCGACGGTCTGGACCGGCTACATGCCCGACGGCACGCGCCGCTTCGCGAAGGACGGCAAGCCGATCTTCCATTACATGGGCTGCTCGACCTTCAGCGAATACACGGTCGTGCCCGAGATCGCGCTCGCGAAGATCAACCCGGCCGCCCCGCTCGACAAGGTCTGCCTGCTCGGCTGCGGCATCACCACCGGCATCGGCGCGGTGCTGAACACCGCGAAGGTCGAGCCCGGCAGCACGGTCGCGGTGTTCGGGCTCGGCGGCATCGGCCTGAGCGTGATCCAGGGCGCGGTGATGGCGAAGGCCGGCCGCATCATCGCCATCGACACCAACCCGGCCAAGTTCGACATGGCGCGCGCGCTCGGCGCCACCGACTGCGTGAACCCGGAGGCGCTCACGGTCAGCACGCGCGAGGCCATCGTCGAGATGACGCACGGCGGCGTCGACTACAGCTTCGAATGCATCGGCAACGTCGAGGTCATGCGCGAGGCCCTGGAATGCACGCACATGGGCTGGGGCGTGTCGACGATCATCGGTGTCGCCGGTGCCGGCCGCGAGATCCGCACCCGGCCGTTCCAGCTCGTGACCGGCCGCACCTGGAAGGGCACGGCCTTCGGCGGCGTCAAGGGCCGCTCGCAGCTGCCGGGCTTCGTCGATCAGTACCTGAACGGCACGATCCGCATCGACCCGATGGTCACGCACACGATGGGTCTGGAAGACATCAACCATGCCTTCGAGCTGATGCATGAAGGCAAGAGCATCCGCTCGGTGATCGTGTTCTGAATGAACCGGCCGCCGCTTCGCCCGGCTTTCCCCGTCCTTACCTGCCGCGAGGCCCCGCCCCGATGTCGACCCCCGAACGCCTCGAACGCATCCGCGAGCATGAAGGCTGGCTCGAACGCTGGCGGCATGACTCGCAAAGCTGCGCCTGTCCGATGACGTTTTCGATCTACCTGCCGCCGCAGGCCGAGGCCGGCCCGGTGCCGGCCGTGTACTGGCTGTCGGGCCTGACCTGCTCCGACGACAACTTCCGCGTCAAGGCCGGCGCACAGCGCTACGCCGCCGAACTCGGCCTGGCGCTGCTGATTCCGGACACCAGCCCGCGCGGCGACGAGGTGCCGGATGATCCCGGCTACGACCTCGGCCAGGCCGCCGGCTTCTACGTCGAGGCGATCCGCGCACCGTGGGCCACGCACTACCACATGCACGACTACGTCGCCTTCGAACTGCCGCTGCTCGCCGAGACCTTGTTCCCGCTGCAGCCGGGCCGGCGGGCGATCTGCGGCCACTCGATGGGCGGGCACGGCGCGCTGGTGCTGGCCCTGCGCCATCCGGGGCGCTACAGCAGCGTCTCGGCCTTCGCACCGATCTGCCATCCGTCGGCGAGCCCCTGGGGCGAGAAGGCGTTCACGGCCTATCTCGGTGCCGACCGGCGCATGTGGCGGCCCTGGGATGCGACCAGCCTGATCGAGGACGGCGCCGCGCCGCTGCCGATGCGCATCGAGCAGGGCACGGCCGATGAGTTCCTCGGCGAGCAGCTGCACCCGGACGACCTCGCCGCCGCCTGCGCGGCGCGCGGCATCCCGCTCGATCTGCGCCTGCGTCCCGGCTACGACCACAGCTACCACTTCATCGCCAGCTTCATCGGCGAGCACCTCGCCTGGCACGCCGGGCATCTGCAGGGCTGAAGCCGGGCTGCACGACAACCTCCGGAGCGATTGACACCGGTCATCGCGCGCTTGCCTGCATTGTTCTATGGATATCGAAACAAATGCAGGAGCGCCGCGATGCAGACCGTTCCGTCCGTTCCGTCGTCGATGCAGGCGCGACTGCGCGCCAGCGGCCCGAGCCTGATCGCCGTGGCCGGCGCCGTGCTGGGGCTGTTCGTGTACGAGCGGCTGCCGGCACTCGCCGCGGCCCTGGCTGCCTGGCTGCCGTTTGCGCCCGACAGCCGGGCCGGGGCGGCCATCGGCTTCTTCCTGTACGAAGTGCCGAAGGTCCTGCTGCTGCTGTGCGCCGTCGTGTTCGTGATGGGCATCGTGCGCTCGTACTGCTCGCCCGAGCGCACGCGGGCGCTGCTCGCCGGGCGACGCGGCGGCCTCGGCAATGCCCTCGCCGCCGCACTCGGCGTGGTCACGCCGTTCTGCTCGTGCTCGGCCGTGCCGCTGTTCATCGGCTTCCTCGGGGCCGGCGTGCCGCTCGGCGTGACCCTGTCGTTCCTGATCGCCGCACCGATGGTCAACGAGATCGCGCTCGGCCTGCTGTTCGCGCTGTTCGGCTGGCGGATCGCGGCGCTGTATCTGGCGCTCGGCCTGACGGTCGCGCTCGGGGCAGGCTGGATCATCGGTCGCATCGGCATGGAGGGCAGCGTCGAGGACTGGGTGCGCACTTGCCCGGCCACGACCGCCGCGGCCGGTCTTTCCGGCCCGGTCGGCTGGAATGCACATCTCGGCGCCGGCAGCGCCGCCGTGCGCGACATCGTCGGGCGGGTCTGGCCTTACCTCCTCGCCGGCATCGCGGTCGGCGCCGGCATCCACGGCTACGTGCCGACCGACTTCATGGCGGCGCTGATGGGCCGCGAGGCGTGGTGGAGCGTGCCGCTCGCCGTCGCGCTCGGCGTGCCGATGTACTCGAATGCCGCCGGCATCGTGCCGGTGGTCGAGGCGCTGCTCGCCAAGGGCGCGGCCCTCGGCACGGCACTGGCGTTCATGATGTCGGTCGTCGCGCTGTCGCTGCCCGAGCTGGTGATCCTGCGCAAGGTGCTGAAACCGCGACTGATCGCGGTGTTCACCGGTGTGGTCGCAACCGGCATCCTGCTGGTCGGCTACGTGTTCAATCTCGTGCTGTGACGAGGCCGGTCACCGACCGGCTGCGGAGGCCTGCCATGAACCGACGCAAGATCCAGATCCTCGGCAGCGGCTGCCAGAAATGCCGCAAGCTCGCCGAATACGCGACGCAGGCCGCCGACGAGCTGGGCCTCGACTGGGAGCTGGAGAAGATCACCGATCCGGCGCGCATCGCCGGTTTCGGCGTGATGCAGACCCCGGCCCTCGCCGTCGACGGCGTCGTGAAGCTCGCCGGCCACCTCGCCGGTGTCGCCGAGCTGAAGCGCCTGCTCGGCTGAGGATCCGCGACGAAGGGCCGGAGGGGGCATCAGTGCGCGAGCGCCTTGCGCATGCGGCCGATCTTCCAGGTCAGCGCCGCCAGCGCGACCGGCACCGCGGCCCCGGAGACGATCTCCGGGCTCAGCGGCAGTCCGGCCTTCGACAGCGCCTTGACCAGATAGCCGAGCAGGCTGACCAGGTAGTAGCTGAGCACGACCACCGACAAGCCCTCGACCGTCTCCTGCAGCCGCAGCTGCAGGTCGGCGCGGCGGTTCATCGACGCGAGCAGCGCCTGGTTCTGCTGCTGCAGCGTCACGTCGACGCGCGTGCGCAGCAGCCCGGTCGCCCGCGCGACGCGCTCGGACAGCTGGCTCTGGCGCTCGCGCACGGCCTCGACCGTGCGCATCGCCGGCGCCAGCCGCCGCTCCATGAACTCCTCCAGCGTCTGCAGACCCTCGATGCGCTCCTCGCGCAGTTCCTCGATGCGCCGCTCGACCAGCGTGCGGTAGGCACGGCTGGCCGCGAAGCGGTAGGTCGAAGTCGCCGCCCCGCGCTCGACCTCGGCGGCGAGGTCGGAGAGCTCGGTCAGCAGCTTCGCCTCGGCGTCCGGGGCCTCGTTGCCGGTCATGCGTCCGGTGATCTCGGCCAGCCGGCGTTCGACGCCGTTGAGCTCCTGCGAACTGCGCCGGGCATTCGGGAAGCCGAGCATCGCCAGCATCCGGTAGGTCTCGATCTCCAGCAGGCGCTGCACCAGCCGCCCGGCCTGACGCGGCGACAGGCCGTGATCGGCGACCAGCAGCCGGTCGAAGCCGTCCGGATGGATGCGGAAGTCGCTCCAGGCCACGGCCGCGCCGCCGAGCACGCGGCTGCCGGCGATGTTGGTCGTGCCGAACACCGCCTGCATGTTGGCGAGATCGCGCCCGGCGCTGCCGCCGGATTCGAGGATCACGTGCGTGGCGACCAGCACCTCGCCGGGCAGGCCGGCGAGCCAGTCCGAGGGCACCGAGGCGATCGGCGGCGCCGCGAACGGGTCGTCCTGATCCGGCTCGGCGCGCAGGAAGGTGTAGGACGAGAACTCGGTGTGCCGCTCCCAGCGCAGGCGCAGCGGCCCGAGGTCGATGGCGTGGAACACCTCGTTCGAGGCCGGCGGCTCGACGCCGTAGCGCCAGCACAGCTCGGCGACGTGGGCGCGATCGGCCGCCGCGCCGTCCGGGCCGGACAGCACGGCCAGATGCGAGGCGCGCGCCGGGGCGCGCAGTTCCTCGGACGGCCGGGCATGGATTTCGTGGTCGAGCACGCGGCGGGTGGCGTGTTCGCGCAGGCCGCCGAACAGGAACGCCGGCGGTGGTGCCGCGCCGGGGACGCTGGACATGGTGGGACTCCGGAAGGGTCTGGAAGCGGGAGCGGCGAGTCTACGGGGCACATGCCATCGTGAAAAGCATTGCGTCAGATGAAAATACACCTGCCACCCCGGCGTCCTGCGCTGGTCACGGGCTTGTCATGTTGCAGCGCAATAATGCGGCGGCCGACCCGGCCGTTCCAGTCCCTGCCTTGCGGATTGCCACCATGAGCTTCACGACCGAACCCCACCTCGTGCGCAGTTACGACGAGCGCCTGGCCAGCCTGCGCGACCTGCTGACGCGCATGGGCAGCCTGGCCGCGACGCAGTTCGAGGCCGCCGCCGCCGCACTGCTCGCGCTCGATGCCGGCATCGCCGCCCGCTGGCCGCACGGCGAGCGCTGCATCGACGAGCTCGATGCCGAGATCGAACGCGCGCTGCTGCTGCTGCTGGCGCTGCGCGCGCCGGTGGCCTCGGACCTGCGCCTGGTGCTGGCGCTCGCCGATGCCGCGCGCCATCTGGAGCGCATCGGCGACGAGACCGGCAAGCTCGCTGCCGCCACCGTCGCGCTCGCCGGCACGCCCTGCCCGCGCAGCCTGCTCGATGCGGCGGTGCGCCCGCTGCTGGCACAGGTCGGCGACATGCTCGCGCAGGCGCGTTCGGCCCTCGATGCGGTCGATGCCACGGCTGCGGCGCGACTGGTCGAGGACGACCGGCGGCTGGATGCCGAATATCACGCGCGGCTGGCGACGCTGGTCGCGTGGATGGCCGAGCATCCGCGCGGCATCGGCGCCGGCATGCAGCTCGCCAGCGCGCTGAAGGCCATGGAGCGCATCGGCGATCATGCCCGCGACATCGGCCTGCGCATCGCCGCCTGCGTGCGCGGCACGGCCGGCGAAGCGGCCGCGACCGGCTGAGCGCACGAACGCCGCCGGCCCGCAGGCCCGGAAATCGGCGCTCAGTGCGCCTGACGCAGCGATTCGGCGCTGCGCTCGCACTGTTCGAGCGCGCGCTCGATCAGCTGCAGCGCCTTGTTGCGATGCCCGCCGTGATCGGACGGCGCCGCCTCCAGATCGCGCTGCGCGAGCTTCAGCGCCTCCATCGCCGCGTGCAGCTTCGCCGGCTCGGCCGGCGGAGGCGGCGCGGCACTCGCGACGAAGGACACGGACAGCAGGCCGGCGAACAGCGGCACGGCGAGGCGCGGCAGCAGCGAGGCACGCGGGCGCAATGACATCGGGACGACCTCGGACGGGCGCAGGGAAAGGATGCAGCCATGCTACGCCCGCCGCGTCCCCGACGGCTTGAAGCCGGCTTAAGCCCGGTCGCATCAGGCGGCGCGCTGCAGATCATCCTGCTGCGATCGCAGCGCACGCCCGGCCCTGCGCGCGCCGCAGGAGCGTCAGGCCATGCAGCCGCTGCCGGAAACCTTCGCTCCCCGCTGCGGCAAGGCCGGCCTCAGAGCGGCTTGCGCAGCGTGAACGCGCCGCGCA
>NZ_DAOLKE010000002.1:0-42204 GCF_035331805.1 Plasticicumulans sp.
ATCCCAAGACCTACAACTACACGACCTCGGCAACCATTTACGACAGCCTCGGCGGCTCGCATACGCTGTCGACCTACTTCGTCAAGAACCCGCTGAGCGGTACCAGTGGCAACACGCAGAGCGACTGGACCGTGTACGGGACGCTTGACGGTGTCTATCAGGTGCCGACCGATCCAGCCCAGCCGGTCTCGGCTAGCAATCCGCTGATTCCGGCCATCAACTTCGACCCAACAGCCGCATCACCATCAGGCTCGATGAATCTGACCTTCGACGATCACGGCCTGCTCGACCAGAGCGTGGTCTCGCAACTGACGGCGCGTGACATCTCGATCCAAGTGCAGGCTGTTGAGGGTGTGCTCGGCAAGCCGACCAGCGCTACCGAGCCACTGCAGCTGTCGCTCGATTTCCTGACCGCGACGCAGTTTGGCGGCCAGTCGAGCACCAACAACCTCGTTCAGGACGGCTATGCCTCCGGCACGCTGGTCGGCGTCAACGTCAGCGACAGCGGCATCATGTTCGGTCGCTACACCAACGGCCAGTCGAAAGTGCTTGGACAGGTGGCGCTATTCAACTTCCGTAACGTTCAAGGTCTATCACCGGTCGGCGATACCGCTTGGGCCGAAACCTCGTCCTCCGGACAAGCAATCTCCGGACCGCCTGGTTCGGCGCGACTCGGCATGATCCGCGGCGGTGCGCTGGAAGGTTCGAACGTCGAGATGAGCGATCAGCTCGTCAACATGATCCAGGCGCAGCGCAACTTCCAGGCGAACGCGCAGGTGATCCAGACCGCCGACCAGCTGACGCAGACGCTGCTGCAGATCCGCTGATAGCCAGCTTGCCACCCGCCTGTCCCGCCGTCCGGAGAGCCTCCCATGGACCGCATGCTTTACGTCGCGATGAACGGTGCGCAGCAGATCCTGCGGGCGCAGACCGTGGTCAGCAACAACCTCGCCAATGCCGCGACGACCGGCTTCCGGCAGGACCTGGCCACGATGCGCAGCCAGCCGGTCATCGGCGACGGCCTGCCGACGCGCGTCTATGCGATGGCCGAGCGCAGTGGCGTCGATTTCACGGCCGGCGGCATCGAGACCACCGGGCGTGATCTCGACGTGGCGCTGAAGACCGACGGCTATCTGGCGATCGACGACGGCCGCGGCGGCGAGGCCTACACGCGCGCCGGCAACCTGCGCATCGATGGCGGTGGCCGGCTGATGACGGCCGACGGTCACGTGCTGCTCGGCGAACGCGGGCCGATCGTGATCCCGCCGGTCGACAAGCTCGACATCGCCGGCGACGGCACGATCAGCATCCTGCCGAGCGGCGAGACCAACGTCGTCGCGCTCGATCGCATCAAGCTGGTCAGGCCCGCGGCCAATGACCTGATGAAGGGGGCTGACGGTCTGCTGCGCAGCAAGTCCGGCGCCGCCGCCGCGCCGGATGCCTCGGTGCAGCTCGTGCCCGGCGCACTCGAAGGCAGCAACGTCAACACCGCGCATGCGCTGGTCTCGATGATCGAGCTGGCACGGCGCTACGAAACCCAGGTGAAGCTGATGTCGGCGGCCGATGACGCCGCGCGCAGCACCGATCGCCTGATGAGCCTGAGCTGACAGGAGCCGATGCCATGAATCCCGCCCTCTGGGTCGCCAAGACCGGGCTCGATGCCCAGCAGACGCGCATGGACGTGATCGCCAACAACCTCGCCAACGTCAACACCACCGGCTTCAAGAAGAGCCGCGCGGTGTTCGAGGACCTGCTGTACCAGAACGTCCGCCAGGTCGGCGGCCAGACCTCGCAGAACACGACGCTGCCCTCGGGCCTGATGCTCGGTACCGGCGTGCGCGTGGTGGCCACCGAAAAGATGCATACGCAGGGCAACGTCATCAACACCGACAACGCCCTCGACGTGGCCATCAACGGCCGCGGCTTCTTCCAGATCCAGCTGCCGGACGGCACGACGGCCTATACCCGCGACGGTTCGTTCCAGATCAACGACCAGGGCCAGATCGTCACCTCCGAAGGCTATCCGCTGCTGCCGAACCTGACGGTGCCGAACGGCGCGCAGAGCCTGACGGTGGGTTCCGACGGTGTGGTCAGCGTCACGCTCGCCGGCCAGATCGCGCCGCAGCAGATCGGTAACCTGCAGATCGCTGACTTCCTGAATCCGGCCGGCCTGCAGCCGATCGGCGAGAACCTGTTCCTCGAAAGCGGCGCGAGCGGTGCGGCCCAGCTCGGTGATCCGCGCACCAACGGTCTCGGGGCGCTGCAGCAGCACATGCTGGAGAGCTCGAACGTCAACGTCGCCGAGGAACTGGTCAGCATGATCGAGACGCAGCGCGCCTACGAGGTCAACTCCAAGGCCATCCAGACCACCGACCAGATGCTGCAGTACCTGAACCAGAACGTCTGAGGTCCGCCGCGATGAATCCCTGTCTGCGCCTCGGCCTCGTGCTCGTGGCCGCCCTGAGCACCGCCTGCACGACGCTGCCGCTCGATCACGAATTCAGGCCGGTCATGCCGACGGTGATGACGACGGTGCCGCAGGCACGCCCGCGCGTCGCCGATGGTTCGATCTACCGCGCCGGCACCGATCTGCGCCTGTTCGAATCGCGCACGGCCCGGCGCATCGGCGACGTGATCACGATCCGGCTCGCCGAACGCACCAATGCCTCGAAGAAGGCCGATACCAAGCTCGACAAATCCTCGAATGCCTCGGTCGCGGCACCGGCGGTGCTGTTCGGCAAGGTGTATCCGAAAGCCGAGATCGATCTGAGCAGCGAACGCGATTTCGAGGGTTCGGGCAGTGCCGATCAGTCCAACAGCATCACCGGCACGATCACCGCGGTGGTCACCGAGGTTTATCCGAACGGCAACCTGCAGATTCGCGGCGAAAAGAAGGTCACGCTGAACCAGGGCGACGAATTCGTGATCGTGCAGGGCGTGGTCCGGCCCGATGACATTGCCGCCGACAATTCGATCGCCTCCGGCCAGGTCGCCGATGCGCAGATCACCTACGCCGGCAAGGGCGCGGTCGCCGATGCCAATACCGCCGGCTGGCTGACGCGCTTCCTGATCCACGCGTTCTTCCCGATCTGACGCGACGCGCGGCTGACGCAGCGGATTTCCGGGAGCGGGCCGGGCGGTTTCGAAGAACGACCCCGTCCGGGCCGGAAAACCCGATTCCGGCGGGTCCGGTGATCCGGATTCGCCGGTCAGGCTCCAAAAACACCGCGCCCCCGTTCCGGATCAGGGAAGCGGGGGCGCTCAGGGTTTTGATGGCAAACAGTATCCGGAATGATCCAGGCTCGTATCTGCAACGGTCTGCGCCGGTCGGAACAGTGAAGGGCGTTACCGGATTCACCGTAGGATGAGGGCCTGTTCAGCATCACCGCGAATCTGGCCTTCGATAGTGCCTCCATACATTTCCTTGCCTGACTGACGAACAGCTTAATCCTGTTCCGCCACCGTGCCAGCCCCGGATATTGATCTGGGTCAATCGAAGTGCAGGAGCCCTGCACGCGCCGGGAATTTCGCGCGCCGGTTCAGAGAAAGGAACTTCCGGGGCTGGCAAGAAAGTCCTGTTCGGCCGCCGTCGTCTGCCGGCCGAGCAGCGCATTGAGATCCGGAAAGCGGCCAAAGCGTTCGATCACGGCCCGGTGGCGTTCGGCGTAATCGAGCCAGCCGGCGCTCTGCTGCTGCAGCGCCGGCGGGGTTTCAGCGTGCAGCCGGGTGAAGGCGGCGACCGAGGCGGCCTGCAGCACGGCGTCCTCGGCGTGTTCGAGCGGCAGGTAATGGAACAGGCGCTCGACCGGGTGCAGGGCGAGGTCATCGCCGCGCACGATGCCGGTCAGGGCCTGAGCCTGCGCGAGTCGATCGCTGGCGAAGGCCGCGGCCGTGGCGCGGTACACATGCCGCGGACATTGATCGAGCAGCAGGATCAGCGCCAGACGCCCGCGCGGCGACGCCGGCCAGTCGTCGAGTTCGCCGCGGGCGGCGCGTTCGATCAGCGCACCGAAACGCGTGCGGATCGGCGTGTCCCATGCGCGGCCATCGAGAAACCAGTGCGCTGCGCGCACGGGATCCAGGCTGCCGGCATCGGGCAGGGGGCCAAACCAGAAATCCAGCAGTTCGGCGGCTTCGTCGGGCAGCATGGCGGGCTCGCGTCGGACACGGGCCCGTCAGTATGGATCGCCGCTCAGGAAGCGGCAGCCCGGGGGGGACGGCCGGGCTCCGCGAAGGCATGCACCGGCACGGCGACCGTGACGTTTTCGGCGCGCAGCGGCATCAGTCCGCGACAGTCGGGGTAATGCCGGCAGCCCCAGAAGCGGGTGCCGGCGCGGGGCCCGCTGGTGAGCGTGCGCAGCAGCATCTTGTCGCCGCACTGCGGGCAGCTCGGCGTCGCGTAGTCATCCCGGACGATTTCGGCGTACAGCGCGGCGCTGGCTTCGGCCGGCAGTTTCCGCAGCAGTGCGACCAGACCGGACGGGTCGAGCAGCCGCAGGGGCTTGCCCTGCGCGAAGGCCACGGCCTCGGCGCTGTAACCGCTGCGGCTGACATACAGGCCAAGCGCAGCCGCTTCGGCCGTCATCATGCCGTACAGCTCCCGCAGTTCGCGGATGCCGGTGCAGCCGCCATTGCCGCAGGCGCGGCAGAGCAGGATGCCGAGCAGGCGATCACCGGTGTCGGGCCGGTACAGCTCGATGTGGATGCCGCCATCACTGCCGGGCGGCCGCTGTTCGGTGCGATAGCCCCGCAGCCGGAAGTAACCGGCGCAGAGTTCCTCGAAGCGACGCCAGTCGAGTGCCGCGAGCAGTCCGGTCGTCCAGACCGCTGCGCTGCCGGGGGCGACAGGGCTTGCCGTTCTGGTGTCTGCCGGGGTGTCGCTGGCAGCCGGTGGTGGGGCCGGCACGACCGTGGCTTCCGGTGCGCTGCCGTGCGTGGCGTAGGTGGCGCGGGCGCGCAGCTGCACGCGGCGCAGATGCCATTCCTCGCGGGCGCGCCGCTCCTGCCAGACCATCAGACCGAGACCGAGACCGAGCGTGATGGCGCTGGCGAAACCGCCGAGCAGCAGGGCGCGCAGCAGCGCGATGCCGGCGTGGCGGGCGTCCGCGAACGGCAGCGACAGGCCCAGGGCCAGCACGGCCACGCTGCAGCCGATCAGCAGCAGCAGGCGCTCGAAGGGGGAGAGTCGACGGGACATGGCGCAATTCCCTTGCAGGTCGGTGCCTTGGCGACACCGAAGCAAACTGCCATGTCAGTCATGACGAATCAAGATTTGACGAGTGTAAAGCTTGCTGATGCCGCGCGCTTCAGCGATCGGCATGGCCGATGCCGTCGGCTTCCGTTTCGGCGGCGAGCGGGCGTGGCCGGTGAAACTGCGGCATCAGCCAGGCGACGACCGGACCTGCCGCCGACCAGCCATGGCAGGTGTCGAGCAGTGCCGGCGGCCGGCGCAGCGTCCGCATTTCCTCCTTCGACTTCTGCTGGCGCTTGAACACGGTCTGGAAGGCCGTCGTCGCCATCGGCCCGAGCAGTTCGGTCAGGTGCGTGCAGCCCTGCGTGCCGCCGAGGCGCTCCTTCAGGTGCTTCTTCCAGCCCGGGCCGATGCGCAGCCCCACCAGCCGGCCGTAGGCGTCGTTGATCTCGGGACAGATGTTGAACGGCGAATATTCGGTCCAGGACTCGGCGGCGTGCACGAGCAGGTGATCGTCGATCGTGATGCGCAGCCACATGCCGTGGACCGGTTCGCCTGCCTTGATCTCGCCGCCGCGGTCGCGGTTCGGGAAGGCGTAGGTCTTCACGTCGGTCATGTGGCCTTCGATGTCCCAGAGCCCGTCCTCGCGTTCATAGCCGCGGCAGGTGACGGTGCGGGTGTGCGAGAGCTGACGCGGGGCGGGCGGGGAGAGCGGCATGCGGGGGGCCTCAGTCGTCGGTTTCGCCGTCGAGGTAACGCGCCTGCCGGTCCTCGGCCATCGCGATCACGGTCCATTTCTGCTTCGGGTCGTAATCCCACCAGTGTTCGATCTCGTCGAGGGTCCGGAAACAGCCCAGGCAGAGACCGGCATCGTTCATCTGGCAGATGCCGATGCACGGCGAGGCGGGGTCTTCGATCGCATACGTCATGGCGGCAGGCGGCGGTACAGTCAGGGATGGCACGGACGGTCGATGCTACTGCACTGCAGCATCAGCAGCCATATGTCACGGTGAACTGCCGGGATACCGGCGCGTGCGCCTGACTCAGCCCCGCTCGACGGCGACGGCGGTCGCCTCGCCACCGCCGATGCACAGCGTCGCGATGCCGCGCCTGAGTCCGTGCCGCTGCAGCGCCGCGATCAGCGTCACCAGCAGGCGCGCACCGCTGCAGCCGATCGGGTGGCCGAGCGCGCAGGCACCGCCGTGGACGTTGACCTGCGCGTGCGCGAGGCCGAGTTCGCGCAGCGCCGCGATGGCGATCACGGCAAAGGCTTCATTGATCTCCCAGAGATCCACGTCGGCGATGCGCCAGCCGATGGCCGCGCAGAGCTTGCGCACGGCCGCGGCCGGCGCGTCCGTCCAGCCGCGCTGTGCCTGCGTGGCGTGGCCGCGGATGCGGGCGAGCACCGGCAGCCCGAGGTTCGCCGCCGCGCTGGCGCGCATCAGCACCAGCGCAGCCGCCCCGTCGGCGATGGCGCTGGCGTTGCCGGCGGTGACGCTGCCATCGGCGCGGAACACCGGCGGCAGCCGGGCGATGCGTTCGGCCCGTGCGTGCAGCGGATGCTGATCGACATCGACCCAGGTCCCGCCGCCCCGCTCCGGCACGGCACAGCCGCTGATCTCGCCGGCGAAGGCACCCTCGTCGATCGCCGCGCGGGCGCGGCGCAGCGATTCGAGCGCCCAGGCATCCTGATCCTCGCGCGGGCAGCCGATCGCCGCGGCGCAGTCCTCGGCGTATTCGCCCATCCGCCGGCCGGGTTCGAACGGGTCTTCGAGGCCGTCGGTGAACAGGTGATCGAGCAGTTGCCCGTGGCCGAGCTGCAGGCCGGTGCGTGCCTTCGGCAGCAGGTAGGGCGCGTTGCTCATCGATTCCATGCCGCCTGCGACCGCCCGCTGCAGGCTGCCGGCGAGCAGGCCGTCGTGCGCGAGCATCACGGCCTGCATGCCCGAGCCGCAGACCTTGTTGACCGTCGTGCACGGCACCGACCACGGCAGGCCGGCTGCGATCGCCGCCTGCCGGGCGGGCGCCTGACCGAGGCCGGCGCTCAGCACGCAGCCCATGAACACGGCATCGATGGCCTGCGCGTCGACGCCGGCCCGCGTGACGGCGGCGCGGATCGCCACGGCACCGAGTGCGGGAGCGCCCAGCGCCGACAGCGCGCCGCGGAATTCGCCGAGCGCGGTGCGTGCCTGGCCGACGATGACGACCGGGTCCTTCACGGTGAGGGCCGGGCGCGGTTCAGGCGGTTTCTTCGAACAGTTCGCGGCCGATCAGCATGCGGCGGATCTCCGAGGTGCCGGCGCCGATCTCGTAGAGCTTGGCGTCGCGCCACAGCCGCCCGGCCGGGTAGTCGTTGACATAGCCGTTGCCGCCGAGGATCTGGATGGTTTCGCCGGCCATCCAGGTGGCTTTCTCGGCGGCGTAGAGGATCGCGCCGGCGGCATCCTTGCGCAGCGAGCGCACGTGCTGGTCACCGAGGCGGTCGAGCGCCTGGCCGAGCGCGTAGACGTAGGCGCGGCAGGCCGACAGCGTCGTGTACAGATCGGCGATCTTGCCCTGCATCAGCTGGAACTCGCCGATCGCCTGACCGAACTGGCGGCGCTCGTGCAGGTAGGGCACGGCCACGTCCATGCAGGCCTGCATGATGCCGAGCGGTCCGGCGGCGAGCACCGCGCGTTCGTAATCGAGTCCGGACATCAGCACCCGCACACCGTTGCCGACGCCGCCGAGCACGTTGTCTACGGGCAGCTCGCAGTCGTTGAAGAACAGCGGATAGGTGTTCGAACCGCGCATGCCGAGCTTGTCGAGGTGCGGGCCATGGCGGAAGCCCGGCATGTCCTTCTCGAGGATGAAGGCCGTGAGGCCGCGCGCGCCGGCATCCGGGTCGGTCTTCGCATAGACGATCAGCGTGTCGGCATCGCCGCCGTTGGTGATCCACATCTTCGCGCCGTTCAGCACGAAGTGATCGCCGCGGCGCTCGGCGCGCAGGCTCATTGCCAGCACGTCGGAGCCGGCACCGGGTTCGCTCATCGCCAGCGCGCCGACGTGCTCGCCGCTGATCAGCTTCGGCAGGTAGCGGGCCTGCTGGGCCGCGCTGCCGTTGCGGCGGATCTGGTTCACGCAGAGATTCGAATGCGCCCCGTAGGACAGGCCGACGGCAGCCGAGGCACGCGAGATTTCCTCCATCGCCACCATGTGCGCGAGATAGCCCATGCCGGCACCGCCGAAGTCCTCGGGTGCGGTGATGCCGAGCAGGCCGAGTTCGCCGAGCCGGGGCCAGAGATCGGCCGGAAAGCGGTTGTCGCGATCGATCGCCGCGGCACGCGGGGCGATCTCGGCCTGCGCGAAGGCGCGCACCGTGTCGCGCAGGGCGTCGATGGTGTCGCCGAGCGCGAAGTTCAGGGAGGGCAGTTCGATCATCGTCGTGCTCCGGAGCGGGCCGGGCCGGCGCGGGATCGGATCAGGGGCGGGGCCGTGCAGGCATCAGGGTGCAGGCCCGGCTGCCCGGCCGGCGGGGCAGTCACCGGCAGGCTAGGTGACGTTGACGTGAACGTCGACCGCCTGGCGCAGGGGCAGGGGGCAGGGCGCTGGCCGTTCAGGCGGGGACGGTCGGTCCGGCCGGGTCCTGCGGCGACGGTTCGGCGTGTTCGGCGAGCAGGCGCTCGCACTCGGCAGCGGCGGCGTTGATCTCGTGCAGCACGGCCTCGATGTCGCGCTGCTGCTGCACGAGGATGTCGCGGCGCTCACCGAGGATGCGCAGGAAGCGTTCGAGCTGACGGGCCTCGTCACGCGAGCTGTCAAACAGATCAAACAGTTCCCGGGTTTCGCCGAGCGTCATGCCGAGACGCTTGCCGCGCAGGATCAGCTTCAGGCGCGTGCGGTCGCGACGGGCGTAGATGCGCCGGCGGCCGACGCGCTCCGGAATGAGCAGACCCTGATCCTCGTAGAAGCGGATGGCCCGCGTCGTCACGTCGAATTCCCGGGCGAGCTGACTGATCGTGTAGGTCGTGCCCGCGGTCTTGTCGCCGGTGTTCAAGCTCGCTCTCCAGAGGTTGGGGCGGGGATCGGATGGCGGGCGAAGGTGAAACAGATTGACGTATACGTCAATCGACCGGCTCCGGCTGCAACAGGCCGGCAGGCCGATGTTTGCTTTCAAGTTGCTGATGGGCATAGAAACATTTCATTGCAAGGTCCGGCCGGCGTGCTTTGCTTGGGAGGAGGAAGCCGGAAAGCACGTTTGTCGGGAGAGCCATCATGTTGTCTTATGTCGATTGTGTCGGGTTCGCGGGCCTGACCGAAGACGAGATCGAAGCCATTGCCGAACACGAGCATGTACCGGAAATCGTCGCGGCCGAATTCGGCTGCTGCCTCTGCGAAACGACCGAGGGCGTGCCGCTGATGCGCCGCATCCTGCTCGATGACATCCGTCACGCCGAGGCGCACGGTGCCGTACTGCACGCGCTGCATCTGCGTGCGGTGCTGGCGAAATTCGAAGCCGGTCACGAAGTGCTGCACTGACCTCACGGCCTGTCCTTACCTGTAACGGAATCTTTGCCGAGTCGCCCCGAGTCGCACCACCGTCCGCCGGTGGCGCGACTGCTGTCATGGTCCGTTGTCTTGAATCGCCCCATCCGCTGGCGTTTACTTGCCCGATGCCCGGCCGTTTGCGTTTACGTAAACGCCAAGCGTGCCGGGTCCTGCCGGAGGGGCGAAGATGGGTGTGGCCGAGAAATTCGAAATCCAGGTTCCCGATCCGCTGGCGATCACCTCGACGCTGCACGACATCGTCGCCAGCGGGGATCGTCTGATCGGCAGTCTGTTCCGCGAGCGCATCCGCAAGCCGGTGCGCGTGCCGGAGTGGCTCGGCGATGAACTCGGCATCGGTCGCGCCTTCGGCGAGGCGACGCTGCGCCTGTGGCGCGATCCGCTGAAGCTGCTCGACCGGCAGACGGCGCTGTGGGTCGACAGCCTCGATCTGTGGGCCAGGACCTGCAGCGCGCTGTCCGGCACCCGCGTCAGCCCGATCATCCAGCCCGAACGCGGCGACCGCCGCTTCAAGGACGAGGCCTGGACCGAATTCGCGGTCTTCGATCACATCAAGCAGAGCTATCTGCTGAGCGCCCGCTGGCTGCTGGAAACCATGAAGGGCGTCGAGGACATCGACGAGCAGCACGCGCGCAAGGTCGAGTTCTACACGCGCCAGCTGATCGACGCCCTCGCTCCGACCAACTTCGCGCTGACCAACCCCGAGGCGCTGCGCGAGATCTTCCGCACCGGCGGCGAAAGCCTGCTGCGCGGTCTGCGCAACCTGATGCGCGACATCGAGCGCGGCAAGGGCCGGCTCAGCATCCGCATGACCGACCTCGACGCCTTCACGCTCGGCGACAACATCGCGACGACGCCCGGCTCGGTCGTGTTCCAGAACGACATGATGCAGCTGATCCAGTACGCGCCGCTCGGCGACACGGTGCGCAGGCGGCCGCTGCTGATCGTGCCGCCGTGGATCAACAAGTTCTACATCCTCGACCTGCGCGACAAGAACAGCTTCATCCGCTGGGCCGTCGCGCAGGGCAACACGGTGTTCGTGATCTCCTGGGTCAATCCGGATGCCAGCTACGCGGCCCGCGGTTTCGACGATTACCTCGAACACGGCATCACGGCGGCGCTGCAGGCCATCGAACGGGCGACCGGCGAGCGCGAGGTCAATGCCGTCGGCTACTGCCTCGGCGGTACGCTGCTGTCGGCGAGCACGGCCTGGTATGCGGCCGGCGATCATCAGCCGATCGCCAGCACCACGCTGTTCACGACCATGCTCGATTTCGCCCGGCCCGGCGAACTGGAAGTGTTCATCGACGACCAGCAGCTCGATGCCATCGAGAGGCGCATGCAGAAGCAGGGCTATCTCGACGGCGCCGAGATGGCGTCGACCTTCAACATGCTGCGCGCCAATGACCTGATCTGGTCATTCGCGGTCAACAACTACCTGCTCGGCAAGGATCCGTTTCCGTTCGACCTGCTGTACTGGAACTCGGATTCGACGCGCATGCCGGCGGCGATGCACAGTTTTTATCTGCGCAACATGTATCAGCACAACCGCCTGCGCGAGCCCGGCGGCATCACGCTGTGCGGCCGGCCGATCGACCTGCGTCAGGTGCGCACGCCGGTGTATTTCCTGTCGGCGGTCGAGGACCACATCGCGCCGTGGAAATCCACGTATGCCGGCACGCGCCTCTTCGGCGGGCCGGTGCGTTTCGTGCTCGGCGGTTCCGGCCACATCGCCGGTGTCATCAACCCGCCGGCCGCGAAGAAGTACGGCTATCTGACCAGTCCGCGTCTGGAGCTCGACGCCGACGAGTGGCTGGCCACGGCCACGCAGACCGCCGGATCGTGGTGGCCGGACTGGGATGCCTGGCTGGATCAGCAGGATGCGACGCGCGTACCGGCACGCCACGCTGGCGATGGTGCGCTCGCCGTGCTAGAACCGGCTCCGGGCAGCTACGTCAAGCGCCGGCTCGCGCGCTGAGTTCCAGACTGCCTGATTCAGGTTCTGCCTCCGTCCCACCGCCCGCAGCCATACGGTGCCCGCCGGCTCATAAGACCGGATGCCGCCGGCACACCGCAACCGCCGCCTCCTTAAACCGGAGCGGCGGTATTTTTTTGGGCGCGCTGCACGCATCGGATGCAGTTCATAAAAAAATCCGGGTTCCGCGTGAACGGAAAACCCGGATCGGGAGAAAGGAAGTCAGGCAGGGCGATCAGCAGACGCCGGCGTGGCTGTTGTTGCCTTCGCGCGGATTCAGCGCATACGGCTCGACGCAGAATTCCGTCCCGCTGCCGGTTGCGCGCATGCGTTCATCGATCGACGCAGCCGTGCTCATCCCGTACGGGTTCGGCTGCTTGTACAGGTAGTCGCTGGCGTTCGGGTTCCAGTCCGGACGCGGATAGGAGTCACTGTCGCCGGCATGGGCAGCCGTGGCGGCGGCAAGGGTCAGCAGGCTGGCGGCGATGGCGGTCTTCAGATTCATGGCAGTGTCCTCGTGAGGCTTTCAGGCGGCAGGGCCGGCGCGGGCGACTCGGGCCCGCGCCGTCATGAATACAGATCAGCAGGTACCGCCGAGCACGTTGCGGCCACTGCTCGGCTCCAGCGGGTACAGCGCCTGCTGGCAGTAATCGAAGCCGCTGCCGGTGGCACGCATGCGCTGGTCAAAGCCGGGGCTGCCGCTCTGTGTGACCGGGGCGCGCTGGTGCATGCCGTTGCCGGTCTCGGACGGATATTCCGGATAGGCGCCGGGCCGTGACCCGGTGTCGTAACGGTCCATGGCATGGGCAGCACCGGCGATGGACAGGGTCAGCAGGCTGGCGGCGATGGCGGTCTTGACGTTCATGTCGGAGTCCTCGTTTGCCTCGGGGGGAAGGCTCGTGAGCCTCGGGGGAACGGAAACCGGCGCTGCAGCGGCTCGCGGTACCTCCACAGCGCCGGTACCGGTTCAGCAGATGCCGGCGTGGCCGTTGTTGCCGCCGCGCGGATTCAGCGGATACAGCTCGGTGATGCAGAAGTCGGTGCTGCTGCCGGTGGCACGCATGCGCTCGTCGATCGAGGCATTCGCGGCACCGAGCGGTGCGGCCGGGCGGTGCAGGTGATCGCTGGTGTTCGGATCCCAGGACGGCTGCGGATAGGCATCGCGCTCGCCGGCATGGGCGATCGTGGCGACGGAAAGGGTCAGCAGGCTGGCAGCGATGGCGGTCTTGAGGTTCATGGCGGTTTTCTCGTCTCTCGGGTGGGTTCGCGGGGCTTGGATTCCCGGGGCTTGCAGGGCGATATGCGCTGCAGGGAGCGCGGCGGATGCGGCCGGGGCGGAAATTTTTCCGGCCGGCCGCCGGCAGGGCTCAGCAGAAGCCGGTTGCGCCGCTGCGCTCGCGCTCCGATTCGTTCAGGAACACGTTGCAGAAAGTCGTGTCGTCGCCGACGCGACCGTTGTCGGCCGCCGGCCGGCGCGCCGGAGCCGCGTCCGGACTCGTCAGCGTCGGCAGGGCGGGGTCGGTGTCCCGCAGCGCCGGCGGCAGCTGCGGGGCGAGCAGCGCGGCGTCGCGGGACGGGACGGCGGCAGGCCCGGCGGCGAGGGCGATGCTGCCGATGGCACTCGCGAGCGCAAAGGCTGCGGGCAGGACGGCGCGGGCCAGGGAAGGGGCGAAACCTCGCATGATTGGTACCTCGCAGAGGCAGTCCGTCGGGCGGGTAACGCCTGCTCCGATGCCGCTGCCGCGGCAAAGGTTCCCGCATCGGCCGGCGTGAACCGCTGCGGGAGCCGTTCAGCAGGCCTGCAGGGATGCATTGCGCCCGGCGTTCGGGTTCAGCGCGACGCGTGCCGCGCAGAGCTCGTGGCCGCTGCCGGTCGCGCTCATGCGTGCCTCGAAGCGGGTCATCGCGGCCGGAGCCTGCGACAGGCCGATCGGGCTGCCGTACACCGTCTGCTCAGGATTCCAGGACGGCATCGGCAGGCTGTCGGCTTCGCTGGCCAGCGCATTGACGCTGCCGGCGGCGGCAAAGCTGATCAGGGCGGTGGCGATCAGGGTGCGGATGTTCAGGTTCATGGTGCTCATCTCCGGTTCGGACTTCAGGGCAGGCGGATGGGATGGCGGCGGGCTTGCCGCGTCCGCAGCCGGCGCCTTCGGGCGTCCGGGCTGGGATGAACCGGTATGAGCAGGAGTGATGCCAGCCGGGGAAAAGCCGGTGTTCATTTCATCAGGTTGCTGATGTGGCTGGATTTTTTTGAGTGGATGGCAGCCGTTTTTCCCTCGCCGGCTGCGGGGCTCCCGGCCATCGCCGCTGCCGGCCACGGCATGTCGCGGCGGCGGCAGTGGCCGGTCGCGGCCCGCGACCCGGCCGGGGCATGCAAAGAAAAACCCCGGCACGGGGGCCGGGGTGATCGGGGGCGGAGTGCGCGGGGCGGGATCAGACCGACGCGCGCCGCTCCAGCCGGGCGAGCAGCGCGTTGACGTGGCCGACTTCCTCCTCGGCGAAGGATTCGGCGAAGCCGCGCACCTCGGCATCCGAGGTCTCGCGCGCGACGCGCCGGTAGAAGGCCTCGCTGCTGCGCTCGGCTTCGAGCGCGAGTTCCAGTGCCGCGGTCACGTCGAGGAAGCTGTCGACGCCGGCCCAGGCGGCGTCCTCGGGGCTTTCGCCCGGCCCCCATTCGTAGCCGTCCTCGGGCGGCTGCTCGACATCGCGGAACCCCGCGCGGTCGATGGCCTCGGCCTGATGCATGCGGGCGAACTCGGCCATCTGCCGGAAAAAGGCCGCGACCTCGGCGTCACCGAGCGCGCTCATCGAGTTGGCCAGGTCTTCGTAGCGCCCGGCGGCCGAGCCTTCGAGCGCGATCGCGTGGGCGAGAAAACGGTTGATGCAGTCCATGAAGTACTCCACCGTCGGGTAGGAAAGGCGCGTCGCCGCGGCCATGGATCGGCCGGCGACGGAAGCGGGACCGGGCGTGAGGATACCGGTCCAGCGTTTCGATTCGTGGTCCGGCTCAGCCCGCTGCGCTGCAGGCCCGGGCCAGATCGGTGATCACCGAGCCGCCGACCTGGTCCTGCGGATCCAGCTCGTGCAGCTTCTCCAGCAGCGGTCCGGCGGCCTTCAGGCCGTGCAGCCGCAGCCGGATGAAGGCCAGCGCCTTCAGGCTGAACAGATAGAAGCGGCCCGGGCCGTCGGACCAGTCCGCGGTCCAGTGGCGCAGTTCGTTCCAGCGCACCGGGAAGCCGCCCTGGCGGGCCGACTCGCCGAGCGCCATCAGCGCCACGCGTTCGGCATCGACCAGCCGCTTCTGGTGGAACAGGAACTTGTACAGCGCGAAGTACACGGGCAGATGATTCGGTGCCAGCGCGTGCGCGCTCCAGAGCAGGAACTCGCGGCGGGCCGGCTCGACGCCAGCCGCCGCCTGTTCGAGGTAGGCACCGGCAACCGAGGCGGCATCGTCCGCTGCCGCCTCGCGCAGCGCCCGGAAGCCGGCGCCATCGGTGACGCCGAGTCCGAACGGGTACTCCGCGAGCGGGACCGCACGCAGCGGCAGGGACGGGGTCAGCATGGCCTTGTCCTCAGCCGAACTTGAACAGGATGCCGTAGCCGCCGCGCGGGTATTCCCAGGCGACGTTGCGGAACTCCGAGCAGATCACCCGGCAGGTGCCGCATTCCAGGCAGCCGTCGGTGGTCAGCACCACATGCCGGCCGTCCTCGGCCTTGGCGTAGCAGGCGGCCGGGCACAGATACGTGCAGTCCTGGGTACCGCATTCCGTGCACTTCTCCTGATCGATGATCTGGATGTGCGGGCGGCCTTCATCGACGCGGTAGCGGTTCTGGAACAGCTTTTCCTCGACCTTGCTCACCGGAATGCCCTCCACAGCTTGTAGGTGTCCTTCATCAGCCCGAACAGCGAGCGGTCCTGCACGAACGCGCCGAGCGCCGAGCGCTGCTTGGTCTTCTTGTCGACACCGTCGACGCGCAGCATGGTTTCGGCGGCGCGGTTGAGCAGGGTCGGGTAGGTGGTCAGGAACTGCTTCTCTTCGAGCAGGGCCGGCACGTGCTGGTACTTGCGCAGGTCCTTCATGACGAAGCTGTCGTTGAGCGCCTCGACGTAGGCCTGCAGGTTCGCGGCCGTCGCCGGCTTGCCGGCGGTCTTCAGCGCGATCAGCGTCTCGGCGGCCAGGCGGCCGCTGGTCATCGCCAGGTTCGAGCCTTCGCGGTGCACGGCATTCACGAAGCCGGCGGAGTCGCCGACCATCAGCCAGCCGTCGCCGGCGAGCTTCGGCAGCGCCTTGTAGCCGCCCTCGGGGATCAGGTGCGCGGCGTATTCCTTGACCTCGCCGCCGGCGATCAGCGACTTGATCGACGGGTGGTTCTTCAGGTCTTCGAGCAGCGTGTACGGCGACACGCCCGAGCCCTTGAAGTCCTCCAGCATGCAGCCGATGCCGATCGCGACCGACTCGCGGTTGGTGTACAGGAAGGCCGTGCCGGCCATGCCGCGGGTGATGGTGCCGGCGATCTCGATGACGACGCCTTCCTCTTCCTGGATGTTGAAGCGGCTCTCCAGCACGTCCTGCGGCAGGAAGTGGACTTCCTTGACCGCGAGCGCGACGTTCTTCGCCTCGATCTCCTCGCGCAGCCCGGCCTTGCGGGCCAGCAGCGAGTTGACGCCATCGGCGAGGATCACGGCATCGGCGTAGATGTCGCCGCCGACGCGGTCGGTGCGCACGCCGACGATGCGGCCGGCGTCATTCTTCAGCAGCTCCAGCACCGTGGTCTCGTTGATGACCAGCGCGCCGGACTCCCTGACCTTGCCGCTGAACCACTTGTCGAACTGCGCGCGCAGGATCGTGTAGCGGTTCGGCCGTTCCTCATTGAAGGAGTCGGAGCGGTAGTGCGTACCGACGTGCGACTTGTCCTCCATGATCCAGATGCGCTGCTCGACGATGTGGCGTTCGAGCGGCGCGTCGTCGCGGAAGTCCGGGATGATGCGCTCCAGCGCATCGGCGTACAGGATCGCGCCCTGCACGTTCTTGGTGCCCGAGGTCTCGCCGCGCTCGATCTGCAGCACGTTCAGGCCGGCCTTGGCCAGGGTGTAGGTGGCGGCATTGCCGGCAGCGCCGGCCCCGACCACGATGACGTCGAATTTTTCCATGGCGGTCTCCTTCAGCCGGCGCGCTTCATCGCCAGACGGGCGCGGCAGGCTGCGGTCAGGGCAGGGAGGATCTGCACCGCATCACCGACGATGCCGTAGGTGGCGAAGTCGAAGATCGGGGCCTTGGGGTCCGTGTTGATGGCGATGATGACGTCGGAGGCTTCCATGCCGACGCGGTGCTGGATCGCGCCGGAGATGCCGGCGGCGATGTAGAGCTTCGGGCGCACGGTCTTGCCGGTCTGGCCGACCTGGCGGTCCGCACTGAGGATGCCGTTCTGGATCACCGGCCGGGAGCCGCCGACCTCGGCGCCGAGCACCTCGGCCAGATCCCAGAGCAGCTTGAAGTTCTCGGGCTTGCCGAGGCCGCGGCCGCCGGCAACGATCACGTCGGCGTAGGCGAGCTGCGCCTGGTCGGTGGCATCGTCCGGGATGTACGAAAGCAGCTTGGCGATGATGTCGTCCTCGACCAGCTCGACCGGCGCCTCGAGCACGCGGCCGCTGCGCTCGGGCTGCTGCGCCGGCATCGACATCACGCGCGGACGCACGGTCGCCATCTGCGGCCGGTAGTTCAGCGTCTGGATCGTGCAGAGCAGCGAGCCGCCGAAGGTCGGACGGGTCGCGGCGAGCGAGCGGTTGTCCGGATCGATCGCGAGTTCGGTGCAGTCGGCGGTCAGGCCGGTCGCCAGCGTCGTCGCCACGGAACCGGCGAGGTCACGGCCCTGCACGGTGGCGCCGAGCAGCAGGATCTCGGGCTGGAACTGGTTGACGACCGCAGTCAGCGCCTTCGTGTACGGCTCGTTGCGGTAGCCGGCCAGCACCGGGCTGCGGGTGATGTAGACGAGGTCGGCGCCATAGGTGTGGGCGGTGGCGGCGAAGGCATCGAGCGGATCCCCGGGGCCGCCGAGCAGCACGCCGGCGAGCTCCACGCCGAGCTTGTCGGCGAGCTTGCGGCCTTCGCCGAGCAGCTCCCACGACACCGGGTGCACGGTGCCGCGTTCATGCTCGATGAACACCCACACACCCTTGTACGCGGCCAGCCGCGGGTCCAGTTCGAGTTTCTTGCGGCCGCGCGCTGCGGGGGCGGCCGGCTTCGGGGCTTCGCTCATGTCGGCTATCTCCGGGAGTCGTGGGGTTCAGAGCGCGCGGTCGAACAGCTCGCCGTACAGCGGCGCATGCTTCGCGGACAGGGTGTCGATGATCAGGTCGGCGATCTCGGTCTGGCTCTTGCCGCCGATGTCGAGCATCTGCGCCGGCACCGACTTCGGCTTCGGCGCGAACACCTTGCTGACCACGGTCGGCGAGCCCTTCAGGCCGATCTTGCTGATGTCGGTGATGCCGGCGTCGTCCTTGTTCCAGACCGTCAGCGGCGAGCGCGCGGCGCGGAACATGTCGGTCATGGTCGCGAAGCGCATCTCGTTGGTGCCTTCGAGCATCGTGATCAGCGCCGGCAGGCGGGTCTTGAGCACCTGCACGCCGCCCTCGGCGCGCCGCTGCACGGTGATCGTGCGGCCTGCGAGGTCGAGCTCGTCGATCTTCGCGACGTAGGTCAGCAGCTGCAGGTCGAGGCGCTTGGCCACTCCCGGGCCGACCTGGGCGGTGTCGCCGTCGATCGTCTGCTTGCCGGTGAACACCAGGTCGACCGGCTCCTTCTCGCCGATCTGGCGCAGGGCCTGGGCCAGCGCGCACGAGGTCGCCAGCGTGTCGGCACCGGCAAACGCGCGGTCGGTCAGCAGGATCGCCTCGTCGGCGCCGAAGGACAGGGCCTTGCGCAGCGCATCCTCGGCCTGCGGCGGACCCATCGTGATCACCGTCACCTTGCCGCCGAACTGGTCCTTCAGCCGCAGCGCCTCTTCCAGCGAGAACAGGTCGTAGGGGTTGATGATGGCCGGGACGCCCTGGCGCATGATGGTGTTGGTGACCGGGTGCACGCGGATCTGCGCGCTGTCCGGTACCTGCTTGATGCAGACGACGATGTGCATGGGTGGCCTCCGGCTCGTCGGGTACGTGGCAGTCGTGGATAAGGGGAAATCAGGTCGCAGGTCGTTCGATGCGTTCGATCTGGTCGAGACCGACGAAGCCCTGGCCCTGCGCCTGACGGAACACCTTGAAGACCTTCTCGGTGACCGCGTCCGACACGGTGAAATCGAGGTAGGCCTGCACCAGCCGCTCGCGGTAGGCGGCGAATTCGTCGGCTTCGGAGAGGTCCGCCTGGACCGGCGAGCGCTTCAGGTAGTCGTGGAAGCGCTTGAGGATGTGCAGGCGGTTGACGTGCACGACGTGCGGGTCGACGTCGATCTTGAACAGCTCGAAGAATTCATCGGCGGCCGACAGGGTCTGCAGACGATCGCTCAGCGTGCTCATGGATGGATTCCTCAGGAGTGCAGGGCAGCGGGGTGGGCGGCGGCGGCATGGCGGGCCTGATCGCAGGCATCGCCGCAGTCGGTGCAGGCATGCGGGTGATCGAGTCCGGGGATGGCCGGACCGGCGGCGGCGAGCCGGGCTTCGAGGTCGTCGATGCGCTGGATCAGGCAGGCGAGCGCACGGCCGACCGGGTCCGGCATCAGGTGGTGATCGAGGTCGATGCCGTCGGCCCGGGCCGTGTCGCCGCGCGGCACGACGCGACCGGGGATGCCGACGACGGTGGCCGCGGCCGGCACGTCGCGGATCACGACCGAATTCGCCCCGACGCGCGCACCGGCGCCGATCTCGATGGCGCCGAGCACCTTGGCTCCGGCCCCGACCGTGACGCCGTCCCCGAGCGTCGGGTGGCGCTTGCCGCGCGACAGACTGGTGCCGCCGAGCGTCACGCCCTGGTACAGCGTCACGTCGTCGCCGATCTCGGCGGTCTCGCCGATCACCACGCCGCAGCCGTGATCGATGAACATGCGCCGGCCGATGGTCGCCGCCGGGTGGATGTCGATCTGCGTCAGCCCGCGGGCGAGGCCGGCGAGCAGCCGCGCCGTGAAGCGCCACTGGCGGCGCCACAGCCCGTTGGCGATGCGGTGCAGGATCAGCGCGTGCAGGCCGGGGTAGGTGGCCAGCACCTCGAAGGCACTGCGCGCGGCCGGATCACGGGCACGGACGGCGAGCACGTCCTCGCGCAGGCGGGCGAGCAGGCCCGGGCGGACGGTCTGGGTCATCGTCGGGATACCGGCGGCGGACAGGGAATCGGACGGAGCGCGCATCACGAAGCCTCCTGATCAGTTCAGCGTGCCGGCCACGTACGGCCGCGGCGCACGGGTCTCGTGCCAGAAACCGAGCAGTTCGTCGGCGGTCGGTGCGCGCTTGGTGCTGCCGGCGTGCACGCGGATGCGTCCGAGCAGGCGCTGCACCTCGTCCTCGGCCAGGCGCAGGCCGAGCTCGGCGTAGGCGCGGCGCACCGAGGCCGTGCCCGAATGCTTGCCGAGCACCAGCCGGTGATGGCGACCGAGACGGGCCGGGTCCAGGCCCTGATAGGTGCGCGGGTCCTTCAGCAGGCCGTCGACGTGAATGCCGGATTCGTGCGTGAACACCGCATCGCCGACCACGCTCTTGCCGACCGGCACCGGCCGGCCCGAGGCTTCGGCGACGAGCTGCGAGATCGCCGGCAGCTGCGCGAGGCGCACGCCGCAGTCGCGGCCGTGCAGCACCGACAGCGCCGTCGCGACCTCTTCGAGCGGGGCGTTGCCGGCGCGCTCGCCGAGGCCGTTGACCGTGGTGCTGACGAAGTCGGCCCCGGCACGCACCGCCGCCAGCGAGTTGGCGGTGGCGAGGCCCAGGTCGTCGTGGGCGTGGATTTCGAGTTCGATCGCCGTCGCCGCCCGCAGCCGGGTGATGCGCTCGAAGGTGCCGAAAGGTTCGAGCAGGCCGACCGTGTCGGCGTAGCGGAAGCGCCGGGCACCGGCCGCGGCCGCGGTCGCGGCGATCTCGGCGACGAAGTCCGGATCGGCGCGCGAGGCATCCTCGCCGCCGACGCGCACGTCGTCGAAGCCGGCGTCGCGCGCCATCGCCACCATCTGCGCGACGTTCGCGAGCACCCAGCGGCGGTCGCGGCCGAGCTTGAGCTGGATCTGGGTGTCGGAGACCGGCGTCGACAGGTTCACGGCGCGCACCCCGGTGGCCAGCGCCGCGTCGAGGTCCTTGCGGCTCATCCGGCACCAGGCCACCAGCGTCGTCTGCAGGCCGAGGCCGACGATCGCGCGCATGTCGTCCTGCTCCTCGGCGCCCATCGCCGGGATGCCGATCTCCAGTTCCTGCACGCCGGCGAGATCGAGGGCGGCGGCGATCGCGAGCTTCTCGGCCCGGTTGAAGGCCACGCCGGCCGTCTGCTCGCCGTCGCGCAAGGTGGTGTCGTGGATCAGGATGCTGCGGTCCATGGTTCCGGTCCTCCGGTTCATGGGCAGGACCTAAGCATCAGGCGTGCCAACAAAATAATCGTTCAAAAACAGCTATATGATGGTCTGTGTCGGATTTGTTCAGCCGACAATGCCGAGTGCAGCAGTGGGTAATGTAGGGTTTGCGACGCTCGGGACCGTGGCATCGGCAGCCTGCCTGCGCAGCGTGTTCCGCTGCCCGCAGCGGGCAGCGGTCGGGCTCCGGGCAGGCGAGATGCAGAGCTGCGCACCGGCCGCCGGACCGTGATCGCCGCCGGCCCAGGGCCGACCGGAGGCGGGTCGCCAGCCTGCCGGCACGGCGATCGCTGCACCGCTGCCAGTCCGCGACCGGCTTGCTGGCGAAGGGGATGAACCTCAAACTTACTTTCAACATGAAAGTGACTGACGGATGCCTTCACCGATCCGCTGTCAGTCCCGCATCCCCCGGTGCGGCCGTCACGAGCGGCCGTGCCTCATTGACCGACCCGGCCGCCGGGTCCTGAGGAGTGCCGTGCCATGAGTTCGTCATCCGCCCGTTCCGACGATATCGTCGTCTGTGCCCCGGTCCGCACCGCCATCGGCCGCTTCGGCGGCAGCCTCGTCGACGTGCCGGCCGCCGCGCTCGGCGCGCATGTGATCGCCGCCAGCCTGCGCCGCGCCGGACTCGATCCGGCGCAGGTCGACTCGGTGGTGTTCGGCAACGTCATCCAGGCCGGCAACGGCATGAACCTCGCGCGTCAGGCCGCGATCGGCGGCGGGCTGCCGGTCGGCGTGCCGGCGCTGACCGTCAACCGTGTCTGCGGCTCCGGCGCGCAGGCGCTCGCCAGTGCCGCGGCCGAAATCCTCGCCGGCCAGGCCGAGGTCGTGATCGCCGGCGGCACCGAGAACATGGACCGCGCGCCTTATCTGTTGCCGGCGATGCGCCACGGCGCGCGCATGGGCAACGCCCAGGCGATCGATGCGATGCTGCGCGACGGCCTGAACGATGCCTTCTCCGGCGAGCACTCCGGCTGGCATACCGAGGATCTGGTCGCGAAGTTCGGCCTGAGCCGCGCCGATCAGGACGCCTTCGCCGCGCGCAGCCAGCAGCGCTTCGCGGCCGCGCAGGCCGCCGGCCACTTCGTCACCGAGATCGAGCCGCTGGAGATCCGCACGAAGAAGGGTCCGGCGCTGTTTGCCGCCGACGAGGGCAACCGCCCGGAAACGACGCTCGAATCGCTCGCGAAGCTCAGGCCGGCGTTCCGTGACGGTGGCACGATCACCGCCGGCAACGCGCCCGGCGTCAATGCCGCGGCGGCGGCGATGGTGGTCTGCAAGCGCGCCTGGGCCGATGCGCACGGGCTGACGCCGATGCTGGTGCTGCGCGCGAGCGCTGTGGTCGGCGTCGAACCGGGTCTGTTCGGCTACGGGCCGGTGCCGGCGATCCGGAAGGTGCTGACGCGCACCGGCTGGTCGGTCGGCGAGATCGACCGCGTCGAGGTCAACGAAGCCTTCGCGGCCGTGGCGCTGGTCGCGCAGCAGCAGCTCGACATCGATCCGGCGCGCTTCAACGTCGATGGCGGCGCCATCGCCCACGGTCACCCGATCGGCGCCACCGGCGCGGTCCTGATCGTGCGCCTCGCGCACGCGCTGGCGCGCACCGGCGGGCAGCGCGGCATCGTGTCGCTCTGCATCGGTGGCGGTCAGGGCATCGCGCTGGCGCTGGAACGGCCGTGAGGCGCTGCCGGCGGCGGGGCCCGCAGGGCGGGCCGTGCGCCCGGCAGGCCTGAATCTGCCCGACCCCGGGGGCCGGTCCGTGCAGGTCCGGCCCCCGGTTTTCATGCGGCTGCCGCCCATGGCAACTGACTCTCGGGATGCACGGCTGCGCCGGCCGGGCACGGAAGCCATCCCGGCTTCCGGTGGAATTCACCGGCGACTCCGATACCTGTTTCCGGAAGGAATGTGCAGCGCACATCTTCCGGAAAGTGCATGCCGTAAAACGCCAGCTTCCGGTTCCGCCTGCCATCGGCGCTTGCGGAAATACCGGGCCGTTTCAGCGGGGCGGCGGCGGAATTACAAGCTTAATATTTTGTAAGTTGATGATTATGCCGTCAAACGTCTGATCGCGTCTGCAGATGAGGGCCTGCGGAATCAGCCGGATTTCCGGTTGCCGCCATGGTGGCGAATGAGCATCGCGCCAGGCTGCCGGGGCGGGGCCGTAATCATCTTGTCCGCAGGATTTCAGCGATGTGCGGGCGTAATGATGTGCGGGAGGCCTCCATGACCTCCATGGAACCGCCTCCGTAATCCGGCCCGGGCCGGCCGCGCGCGGAACGTCCGAGTCAGGTGTCCTGTCCGGCGTGCAGCGGCTGCAGGCGCAGCGGCGTGCCGTCGGCGAGCCGGACGGCGTCCCGGGCGGCGAGTTGTGTCGTGACGACGGCCAGCATCTGCCAGCCGCCCGCAGGGTCGGCGGCGACGCTGACGATCTGGCCGGCCTGCTCGTTCGGGCCGGCCTGATCCGCGATCAGCGCCTCGGCCACGGCCGGTGCCGCGGGGGCATCGACGTGCGCCCGGTACAGCCGCTGCTTGATCTGGCCGAGGTAATGCACGCGCGCGACGATCTCCTGGCCGGTGTAGCAGCCCTTGCTGAAGCTGATGCCGTCGGTGCGGTCGAGGTTCAGCATCTGCGGCACGAAGGCTTCGACCAGCGGACCGTGCACCTCGGCGATGCCGGCGGCGATGTCGAGCGTCGCCCAGTCTTCGGCCGTGGCGGCACGCGCTCCGGCTGCGAGCAGCGCCTGCTGCAGGGCGTCGATGCGGGCCGGATCGCCGATCACGGCCAGACGCGGCGGCGCTGCGGGCAGGCCGAGCACGGTGAGGCCATCGTGCGTCAGCGCGCGGTCCGCCTGCTCCGGCACCGGCACGCCCAGTACCCCGGCAAGCCGTGCGCCGGCGCCTGCACCGCTCACGCCGAGGGCGGCGAACTGCGGACTCACGTCGCTCAGTTCCACCTTCGCGCGCAGCACGTACATCTTCAGCCGCTGTGCCAGCGCGGCCGCGCGCTCGGCCGGCAGCCAGAGCCACAGCGCCTGATCGCGCGCGAACAGCCGCAGCGTCGCCAGCACGCGGCCCTTCGGGTTGCAGCAGGCGGCGCGCAGCGTCGTCGTCGCGTCGATGCGGCGCACGTCCTGCGTCAGCTGGCCCTGCAGGAAGGCGGATGCCTCGGCACCGGCCACGCGGATCAGGCCGGGGGCGGGCAGGGGATGGAGGCAGGTGTCGGCAGTCGGATCGGTATCGTCGGTCATCTTCGGGGATCTGGCGGGCGGCGAAGGGGAAGGCGGCGCGGAGGGCCGGGGATGGCGTCATCCCGGCGCCCGGGTGGCGCCGCCCTTGCGTTGCAAGCGTACTGCCCGGTCCGCATAATGCGCGATCATCGAAAAAAAGCCCGTACCGGCGACCGTGATCCTGGAATCAGGTCGTGACGGCCGACAGCTTTTGCGGCGGAGATCAAGGACATATGAGCGTAACGTGCGACGAGCCGTCGCCGGCAGTCGAACCTGTACCGCCGGCCGCCCCTGCCGGGCATCCCGACAGCCTCGACGAAACGCCGCCGCCCGCCACCACCACCGAGTACGGTGGTCGCGCCGGCCCTGAACCGACCCGCTATGGCGACTGGGAGAAGAACGGTCGCTGCATCGATTTCTGAACCGCATTCCGCTGCTGCCATGCTTGCCCGGGCGGGCGGCGGTTTGCGATATTGCGCGCGTTTTTTGGCTTTGACGGTCCGGGAATTCAGAATCACGAAATTCGAATTCCTTATCCCGGATTCCGGTTGCAATGACGCTTCAGTGACCGGATTACGGTGGCCGCAGGCCGAGGGGGTGCCGGACTCTAATGCGTTCCATCGACACATTAGACACCGGCAAAATCGCCGGCCGTCGCCAGACGGCCGGACAGAACGATAAACCAGCGTCAAGCCCGCATCTCGAGGTGGACATACATGGCAACGGACAAGCGGCCCCTGTCGCCGCATCTTCAGGTCTACAAACCGCAGATGACCTCGGTCCTCTCGATCCTGCACCGTGGCACCGGTGTCGCGCTGTCGATCGGAACGCTGCTGATCGTCTACTGGCTGGCCGCCGCCGCCGTCGGCCCTGAAGCCTTCGAGCGTGCGCAGCACGTGCTCGGTTCGATGCTCGGCCAGCTGTTCCTGTTCTGCTGGACCTGGGCCCTGTTCTACCACCTGTGCAACGGCATCCGGCACCTGCTGTGGGACGCCGGCCACGGCTTCGACATTCCGACCGTTTACAAGACCGGCAAGACGGTTCTCGGCGCCGCGACGGCGCTGACCTTCGTCTGCTGGATCATCGTGACCTGAGGGGGGAGACACGATGAGCAAGAGCAGTCTGCGCACGCCGCTGGCCCATGTCCGCGGCCTCGGTTCGTCCCGTAGCGGTGTCCACCACTGGTGGCTGCAGCGCCTGAGCGCCGTGATCCTGGTGCCGCTGGTGCTGTGGTTCGCGGTATCGCTGCTGTCGGTCGCCCATGCCGACCACGCGACGATGAAGGCCTGGGTCTCGCGCCCGTTCAACACCGCGCTGCTCGTCGTCCTGCTGACGGCGATGTTCTATCACGCGCGGCTCGGCCTGCAGGTGGTGATCGAGGACTACGTCCATGAGGAGCTGGTGAAGCTCGGTGCGCTGCTGGCGATGAATCTTGTCGTCATCGTCGCCGGTGCCACCGCCGTCATCTCCGTCCTCAAGATCGCCTTCGGAGGCTAAGGATTTTCATGGCTACGACCGATTACAAGATCATCGAACACACCTACGACGTGGTCGTGGTCGGTGCCGGCGGCGCCGGCCTGCGCGCCACGTTCGGCATGGCGCAGAAGGGTCTGCGCACCGCCTGCCTGACCAAGGTCTTCCCGACCCGCTCGCACACGGTCGCCGCGCAGGGCGGCATCTCGGCCGCGCTCGGCAACATGGGGCCGGACTCCTGGCAGTGGCACATGTACGACACGGTCAAGGGCTCCGACTGGCTCGGTGACCAGGACGCGATCGAGTACATGTGCCGCGAGGCGATCCCGGCGATCATCGAGCTCGAACACCAGGGCGTGCCGTTCTCGCGCACCGAGGAAGGCAAGATCTACCAGCGCCCGTTCGGCGGCATGACCACGAACTTCGGCGAGGGTCAGGCCCAGCGCACCTGTGCGGCCGCCGACCGCACCGGTCACGCGATCCTGCATACGCTGTACCAGCAGTCGCTGCGCCACAACGCCGAGTTCTTCATCGAATACTTCGCGCTCGACCTGCTGATGGAAGACGGCGAGTGCCGCGGCGTGCTGGCCTGGGATCTCGCCGAGGGCACGCTGCATGTGTTCCGCGGCCAGCAGACCGTGCTCGCCACCGGCGGTTACGGCCGCGCCTACTTCTCGGCGACCTCCGCCCACACCTGCACCGGCGACGGCAACGGCATGGTGCTGCGCGCCGGCCTGCCGCTGCAGGACATGGAGTTCGTGCAGTTCCACCCGACCGGCATCTACGGCGCCGGCTGCCTGCTGACCGAAGGCTGCCGCGGCGAGGGCGGCTACCTGACCAACGGCAACGGCGAGCGCTTCATGGAGCGCTACGCGCCGAACGCCAAGGATCTCGCCTCGCGCGACGTGGTCTCGCGCTCGATGACCGTCGAGATCCGCGAGGGCCGCGGCGTCGGCCCGCTGAAGGATCACATCCACCTGCACCTGGAGCACCTCGGCCCCGAGGTCATCCACGAGCGCCTGCCGGGCATCGCCGAGACCGCGCGCATCTTCGCCGGCGTCGACGTGACCAAGGAACCGATCCCGGTGCTGCCGACCGTGCACTACAACATGGGCGGCATCCCGACCAACTATCACGGTGAGGTCGTCAACCTCGTCGACGGCAACCCGGACGCCGTGGTCAAGGGCCTGATGGCGATCGGCGAGGCCGCCTGCGTGTCGGTGCACGGCGCCAACCGCCTCGGCTCCAACTCGCTGCTCGACCTGGTGGTGTTCGGCCGCGCCGCCGCCAACCGCTGCGCCGAGACGGTCAAGGCCGGTGCGCCGCAGAAGCCGCTGAAGGCCGGCACCGTCGATGCGCTGGTCGAGCGCTTCGACCAGATCCGCAACGCCAGCGGCTCGAAGCCGACCGCGCAGATCCGCGCCGCGATGCAGCGCACGATGCAGAACGACGCCGCGGTGTTCCGCACCGACGCCTCGCTCGCGCAGGGCGTGGCCGCGATCACCGAGCTGTACAACAGCTTCGCGGACGTGAAGGTTGCCGACCGCAGCCTGGTCTGGAACTCCGATCTGGTCGAAACCCTGGAGCTGCAGAACCTGCTCGGCTGCGCGCTGGTGACGATGACCTCGGCGCTGAACCGCAAGGAAAGCCGCGGTGCGCACGCGCACGAGGATTACCCGGATCGCGACGACGGCGAGTGGATGAAGCACACGCTGACCTACGTCGAGGACGGCGGGCAGGTGCGCATCGATTATCGCCCGGTGCACACCTACACGCTGACGGACGAGATCGAGTACATCGCGCCGAAGAAGCGCACGTACTGACAGAGGGCGACAGACGATGGCCGAATTCAAGCTTCCCGCCAACTCGATCGTCGGTTCGGGCAAGACCTACCACGCCCCGACCGGCGCCAAGCGCGTGCGCAGTTTCCAGATCTATCGCTGGGATCCGGACTCGGGCCAGAACCCGCGGCTGGACACCTACGACATCGATCTCGACGCCTGCGGTCCGATGGTTCTGGACGCGCTGATCAAGATCAAGAACGAGATCGACCCGACGCTGACCTTCCGCCGCTCCTGCCGCGAAGGCATCTGCGGTTCGTGCGCGATGAACATCGACGGCACGAACACGCTCGCCTGCATCAAGGCGATCGACGAGGTCGAAGGCAACGTCAAGATCTACCCGCTGCCGCACATGCCGGTGATCAAGGACCTCGTGCCGGATCTGACGCACTTCTATGCGCAGTACGCGTCGATCAAGCCCTGGCTGCAGACCGTCACGCTGCCGCCGGAGCGCGAGCGCCTGCAGTCCAAGGAAGACCGCGCCAAGCTCGACGGCCTGTACGAGTGCATCCTGTGCGCCAGTTGCTCGACCTCGTGCCCGAGCTACTGGTGGAACGGCGATCGCTACCTCGGCCCGGCGATCCTGCTGCAGGCCTACCGCTGGATCATCGATTCGCGTGACGAGTTCACCGGCGAGCGCCTCGATGACCTCGAGGATCCGTTCCGCCTGTACCGCTGCCACACGATCATGAACTGCGCCCGCACCTGCCCGAAGGGCCTGAACCCGGCCAGGGCGATCGGCGAGATCAAGAAGCTGATGTTGCAGCGCAGCCTCTGATCCCGGCGTAGCGTTGTCTCACCCGCAGGGCGGCCCGCACACGGCCGCCCTGTGCATTTCCGCGATCCGCAAGGTCATCCGTCCGTGGAAAATCCCCCGAAGTCCAAGCTGTACTGGCGCTGCCGCCGCGGCATGAAGGAACTCGACATCGTCATGCTGCGCTACCTCGATCACCACTACGACGCAGCGCCGGAGGCCGAGCGACAGGCCTTCATCGCCTTGCTCGACGTGCAGGATCCGCAGCTCTGGAGCTGGGTCACCGGCCGCGAGCAGCCGCAGGATCCGGTCATGGCCGATGTCCTCGCGAAGGCCGCCACCGCCGTTTGAGATCGCGATCGGCCGCTCGCCACGGCTGCTGCTGCTGCAGGCGGTGCTGCACGCGCTGGCGCTGCTCGCGATCGGCGTCTGCCGGCTGCCGGGCGGACTCTCCTGGGGGCTGGCCGGCGTCGTGCTTGCGTCGTTCGGGCGCGAGCTCGATCGCTACCGCCGGCCGCGGTGGCGGGCGCTCGCCGCCGATGCCGGCGGCTGGACGCTGGTGGCGGACGACGGCAGCCGGATTGCACTGACGCCGGTGTCGGCGTACGTGCATCCGTGGCTGGTGATCGTGCGCTACGTGACGGGCAGCGACGGCTGGTGGCCGCGGGCGCTGCTGATCGCAGCCGACGCCGCCGACACGCAGGCGCTGCGCCGCCTGCGCGTGCGGCTGCGGCTGTACACCGCGGTCGAGCCCTGAAACGGGCCCGCGCCGGTTCACCAGCCCGGCATGCGCTCGGCCAGCGCCCAGTTGCCGGGTACGAGCACGGTGTCGCGCGGCGGGTGGGCGGTGTCGGTGTCCGGGTAATCGAGCGTGTAGTGCAGGCCGCGGCTTTCCTGGCGGGCGAGCGCGCAGCGGATGATCAGCTCGGCGACCTGCGCGAGGTTGCGCAGCTCGATCACGTCGGCGCTGATGCGGAAGTGCCCGTAGTACTCGTCGATCTCGCGCAGCAGCAGTTCGACGCGATGCCGGGCGCGCGCCAGGCGCTTGTCGGTGCGCACGATGCCGACGTAATCCCACATGAAGCGCCGCAGCTCCAGCCAGTTGTGCGAGACGACGACCTCCTCGTCGGAATCGGTCACGCGGCTCTCGTCCCAGTCCGGCAGCGGCGGCGGCGGCGGCACGTCGGCGAGCCGGGTCAGGATGTCCTGACCGGCCGAGGCCGCGAACACCAGGCATTCGAGCAGCGAGTTCGACGCCATGCGGTTGGCCCCGTGCAGGCCGGTGAAGGCGACCTCGCCGACCGCATACAGGCCGGGCAGGTCGGTATGGCCGGCGAAGTCGGTCATGACGCCGCCGCAGGTGTAGTGCGCGGCCGGCACGATCGGCAGCGGTTCGCGGCGCATGTCGAAGCCGTAATCGAGGCAGGTCGCGAGCACGTTCGGGAAGTGCTCCTCGATGAAGGCCGCCGGCTTGTGGCTGATGTCGAGGTACAGGCAGGGCACGCCGAGGCGCTTCATCTCGTGGTCGATCGCGCGCGCGACGATGTCGCGCGGAGCGAGTTCGAGGCGCGGATCGAAGCGCTCCATGAAGCGCGTGCCATCCGGCAGCAGCAGGTGACCGCCTTCGCCGCGCACCGCCTCGGTGATCAGGAAGGACTTGGCCGCCGGGTGGTACAGGCAGGTCGGGTGGAACTGCATGAATTCCATGTTCGCGATCCGGCAGCCGGCGCGCCAGGCCATCGCGATGCCGTCGCCGGTCGAGCCGTCCGGATTGCTCGAATACAGATACACGCGGCTCGCACCGCCGCTCGCGAGGATCACGAAGCGCGCGGCGATCACCTCGATGCGGCCGCTGTCGCGATCGAGCACGTAGGCGCCGACGCAGCGGTTGTCGGTCAGTCCGAGCTTGCGGGTCGTCACCAGATCGACGGCGACGTGATTCTCGAACAGCCTGAGCGTCGGGCAGGCGCGGGCGCGTTCCTCCAGCGTGGTCTGGATCGCACGGCCGGTGGCGTCGGCGGCATGCACGACGCGCCGGTGGCTGTGGCCGCCCTCGCGCGTCAGGTGGTATTCCCGCGAGCCGTCGTCGCGCGCTTCGAGCGTGAACGGCACGCCCTGCTCGCTGAGCCAGCGGATCGAGGCCGGACCGTGCTCGACCGTGAAGCGCACCGCACCCTCGTGGCAGAGGTCGGCACCGGCGATCAGCGTGTCCTGGATGTGCGATTCGATCGAGTCGGCGGCGTCGAACACCGCCGACACGCCGCCCTGGGCGTAGTTGGTGCTGCCTTCGGACAGCGGTCCCTTGGCGAGTACCGCAACCTTTGCGTGTTCGGCGAGTCTCAGGGCGAGGCTGAGGCCGGCGGCACCGCTGCCGATGATCAGCACGTCGAAAGCAAAGTGACCGGTCATGATCTTGAGGGGGCCTCGGGCGTGGGGTACTTTGAGCCGCGTCGCCAGCCGGGCGACATGGCATGTCTTCTGCTATATCCCGGCGTCCGCTGCTTCAAATCATCTTAATCAACTTCCCGGTATCGGTGCGAACCCGGGGCCGTTGACGCGGTCTACCAGGTGACTCGCACGGACGATGCCTTACGGTCAAAGGGGTTTGCCCGCATGGGCGAGTCAGTGGCAGATCAGGAACTGGTCCTTCGGGTACAGAAAGGGGACAAGCGTGCGTTCGACATCCTGGTCAGCAAGTACCAGTACAAGATCGTCAAGCTCGTCACCCGCTACGTTCACGACCAGACGGAGGCGCTGGACGTCGCGCAGGAAGCTTTCATCAAGGCGTACCGCGCACTGTCCGGGTTTCGTGGTGACAGTGCGTTCTATACCTGGCTGTACCGGATTGCGATCAACACTGCCAAGAACTACCTCGTGGCCCAGGGGCGCAGACCGCCCGGATCGGACATCGATGCCACCGAGGCCGAGCAGTACGAGAGTGCTGCGCTGCTCAAGGAGATCGACACGCCGGAGAGGCTGCTGCTCAGGGACGAGATCGAGGCAACCATCTTCCGGGCGATCGAGGCTTTGCCCGAGGATCTGCGCACGGCCATCACGCTGCGCGAGATCGAAGGAATGAGCTACGAGGAGATCGCGCAGTCCATGGGCTGCCCGATCGGTACGGTCCGCTCCCGCATCTTCCGCGCGCGCGAGGCCATCGACAGACACCTTCGTCCACTGGTGGACGGTTAGCAGGGCTGAAGACATGACGGACAAGACTGCTGAACAGCTTTCGGCGCTGACGGACGGTGAGCTCGACTCCCAGGAGCTCGATCTGCTGGTCCGCCGGCTGGAGCGCGACGAGGAACTCGCCGCGCGCTGGACGCGTTATCACCTGATCGGCGAGGCGATGCGCAACAACCTGCCCGAACAACTGCCGTTCGACCTCACCGCCCGGGTATCGGCGGCGATCGCCGAGGAAGCGCCGGTCGTTGCGCCGGCCGTCGCCACCCGGGGCTGGAAGCGGCCGGTCGTCGGACTGGCACTGGCGGCCTCGATCGCGGCTGCCGCACTGATCGGCCTGCCGCCGCAACAGGCGCTGCAGCCCGAGGCGGGGGCGCCGGTCGCCGTGCAGACGCCGGAGAAGCTGCCGGGTGCAGCCGCCGGACAGGTCGCCCAGGTCGACTGGGAGCGCAACGCGCGTTTGAACGAGTTCCTGATGAGCCACAACGAATCGGCGACGATGAACCAGATGAGCGGTGTCATCCCGTATGCCCGTATGGTCGGTTACGAGGAGGAGCGTTGATCAGCGCCGGCACAGTATGTAAGCGAGCCGCCTGCGCGGCGGTGCTGCTGCTGCCGGTGCTGGTGGCGACGACCGCCGGGGCTGCGGAAGACGGACAGCCCCGGGCGGCCGGCGAGGTGCGCCAGTGGCTGGAGCGTACGCTCGGCGGTGTCGAGCGGCTGAACTTCGAAGGCACCTTCGTGTACGTGCAGGGCTCGCACGTTGAATCGATGCGCATCACGCATGGTCGGGCCGACACCGGCGAATGGCAGCGCCTGAACTCGCTGTCGGGTCCGAAGCGCGAGGTGCTGCTGGCCAATCGCGACCTCACCTGCTCGCTGCCGCAAGGGCAGATCACGCTGAAGAGTCGCCGCGTGACCAGCTTCCCGGTCAGTCTGCCGAAGGACATCGACCGCCTCGAACGCCATTACGCCTTCGGGCTGCAGGGCGAGGACCGCGTCGCCGGCCACGAGGCCCGCATCCTTGCCGTCACGCCGCGTGACGGTCTGCGTTACGGCCTGCGGCTGTGGCTCGAAAAGAACACCGGCATGATCGTGCGCACGATGCTGGTCGGCTCCGACGGCGCGCCGCTCGAACAGATGATGTACACCGACCTGCGCTTCCTGGACGTGGCGCCGCCCGCACCGAGTGCGGCCGAGCTGCAGGCGGCCGGGGCCGGCGATCCCGGCAGCGGCGAAACCCCGGTGTCGACGGTCGCCGAGGTGGCGCCGGTCGCGCAGTGGAGCCTCGCCAGCCCGCCGGCCGGCTTCGAGCAGGTGCAGCACAACCGCTTCCAGCGCCAGAGCGATGGCCGCCCGACCGAGCATGTCGTCTACAGCGACGGGCTGGCGACGATCTCGCTGTTCATCGAGCGCGTGACGCCGGGCCGCAGCCTGCTCGAAGGGCCGTCGCGCATCGGCGCGATGAACGCCTGGGGCAAGGTCGTCGACGGCATCCAGGCGGTCGTGGTCGGCGAGGTGCCGGCGGCGACGGTGGCTGCGTTCGCGCAGGGCCTGAAGTTCGCACCGGCGCCCGTCACCAGCACGGCCACCACGGCGGGCACGGCCGACAAGACGGCGGAAACCAAGCCTTGATCGTCGAGGAAGGCATCGTGCTCGGTCCGGCTGCCGACGGCCGGCTGCTGGTCGAAACCCGGCGGCGCAGCGCCTGCGGCAGCTGTCAGGCCCAGGCCGGCTGCGGCACGGCTGCGATCGGCAAGGTCACCGGCGGGCGGCGCAACGTCGTTGCCGCGCTCGCCGATGCCGATTACCGCAGCGGCGAGCACGTCGAACTCGGCCTGGCCGAAGGCGCACTGCTCGCCGGATCGGCGATCCTGTACCTGGTGCCGCTGCTCGGCCTGCTGGGCGGGGCGCTCGCCGGCTCGCCGTTCGGGCAAGGCACGAGCGCGGCGAGCGGTATGGCCGGCCTGCTGCTCGCGCTGCTGTGGACGCGCCGGCGCGCCCGGCGCATGGCACTGGACCCGCGCTTCCAGCCGGTCATCCTGCGCCGGCTCTGAATCCCGGGACCCCTGATCCCCGCCGCAGCTGCCGGGAAGGCTATTCACAGTCCTCCGGAGTGCGCAGGTATACTCGCCGCTTTCCGGCCCGCGGCTCGCGGGTCCAGTTCTGGTTCGTCGTGACGGCGGGAGTCGTGCATGGTCGTGTGGCGGGGCGCTCTGGCGGGCGTGCTGTGGCTGCTGGGGTGTGCCGGTGCACTGGCGGCCGGATTGCCCGATTTTCCGGCACTCGTGAAGCGCAATGCCGGTTCCGTCGTCAACATCAGCTCGATCGGCAAGCTCGCGGCCGCGACCGAGCCGGCGGCCGATGACAACAGCGATGACGGTGACGAAGACGCTTCTCCGGACGCTGCCGATGCGCTCGGGACCGGCCTCGTGATCGCGGCCGACGGCTGGCTGCTGACCAACCGCCACGTGATCGCCGATGCCGAGGACATCGTCGTGCGCCTGCCGGACCGGCGCGAACTGCCGGCGCGCGTGATCGGCACCGACGAGCGCACCGACCTCGCGCTGCTGAAGATCGACGCCGACGGCCTGCAGCCGGCCACGGTCGGGCGGGCCGATGCGCTGGAAGTCGGCGAGTGGGTGCTCGCGATCGGTTCGCCGTTCGGCTTCGAGCAGTCGGTGACCGCCGGCATCGTCAGTGCCAAGGGCCGCAGCCTGCCGAGCGAGCCCTACGTCGCCTACATCCAGACCGACGTGCCGATCAACCCCGGCAACTCCGGCGGACCGCTGATCAACCTGCGCGGCGAGGTCATCGGCATCAACTCGCAGATCTACAGCCAGACCGGCGGCTACATGGGCCTGTCGTTCGCGATTCCGATCGAGACGGCGATGGACGTGGCGCGCCAGCTGCGTGACAGCGGTCACGTCAGCCGCGGCTGGCTCGGCGTGCTGGTGCAGCCGCTGACCCGCGATCTGGCCGAATCCTTCGGGCTCGCGAGCCCGCGCGGCGCGCTGGTCAGCCGCGTGTTCCCGGACGGTCCGGCGGCCGCGGCCGGCCTGCGCACCGGTGACGTGATCACGCGCTTCGACAGCCACGAGATCGACCTGTCGACGGCGCTGCCGCCGCTGGTCGGCGCGACCGGCGTCGACCGGCGCGTCGAACTCGCGATCATGCGCGGCGGCAAGCCGCAGACGCTGGCGGTGCAGATCGCGGCGCTGCCCGACAACGAGCCGCCGGTCGCGAGCACCGAGCCGGTCGTCACCTCCGAGCGGCCGCTCGACCGGCTGGGCCTGCGCGTCGCGCCGGTGCCGCCGGAGCTGCGCCGCCAGCTCGGCATTCCCGACGGCGGCGTGCTGGTCGAGCAGGTCGACAACAGCCGTGCCGCCCGTGCCGGCCTGCGCCAGGGCGACGTGCTCGGCATGCTCAACGGCGCGCAGATTCGGGATCCGGATGCCTTCGACCGCACGCTCGAAGACCTGCCGGCCGGCCGTGCCATCGCGCTGCTGGTGCTGCGCCGCTCCGGACCCGCCTATCTGGCCCTGCGCGTGCCCTGACGCGGCAAGCGCCGGCCCGCTCTCCCTTCGCCTGCGCAGTCCCTGCGCGGGCCCGCCGGAACCTTCGCACCCATGGCCTCGATGGATCACATCCGCAACTTCTCGATCATCGCCCACATCGATCACGGCAAGTCCACGCTCTCCGACCGCATCATCCAGATCTGCGGCGGCCTGTCGGAGCGCGAGATGTCCGCGCAGGTGCTCGACTCGATGGACCTCGAACGCGAGCGCGGCATCACGATCAAGGCGCAGTCGGTGTCGCTCGATTACACCGCACGCAACGGCGAGACCTACCAGCTCAACTTCATCGACACGCCCGGTCACGTCGACTTCAGCTACGAGGTCAGCCGTTCGCTCGCCGCCTGCGAGGGCGCGCTGCTGGTGGTCGATGCCGCGCAGGGCGTCGAGGCGCAGTCGGTCGCCAACTGCTACACGGCGATCGAGCAGGGCCTCGAAGTGCTGCCGGTGCTGAACAAGATCGACCTGCCGCAGTGCGAGCCCGAGCGTGTCATCGACGAGATCGGCGACATCATCGGCATCGACGCTTCCGACGCCGTGCGCGTGTCGGCCAAGACCGGCCTGAACGTCGTCGACCTGCTCGAACAGCTCGTCGAGCGCATCCCGGCCCCGAAGGGCGATCCCGATGCGCCGCTGAAGGCGCTGATCATCGATTCCTGGTTCGATGCCTACGTCGGCGTCGTGTCGCTGGTGCGCGTCGTCGACGGACGCATCGCACCGCGCCAGAAGATCCGGATGATGTCGTCCGATCGCGTCTACCAGGTCGACAAGGTCGGCGTGTTCACGCCCAAGCGCTTCGACAAGCCGGTGCTCGCCGCCGGCGAGGTCGGCTTCGTGATCGGCAACATCAAGGAGATCGACGGCGCGCCGGTCGGCGACACGATCACCGATGCGCAGAATCCGGCCGCGGCGGCGCTGCCCGGCTTCCAGAAGGTGCAGCCGCGCGTGTTCGCCGGGCTGTTCCCGATCGAATCCGACCAGTACGAGGACCTGCGCGAGGCGCTCGCGAAGCTGCGCCTGAACGACGCCTCGCTGCACTACGAGCCCGAGACCTCGCAGGCGCTCGGCTTCGGCTTCCGCTGCGGCTTCCTCGGCATGCTGCACATGGAGATCATCCAGGAACGGCTGGAGCGCGAGTACGACCTCGACCTGATCACCACCGCGCCGACCGTGGTCTACGAGGTGCTGACCACCGCCGGCGAGATCGCCTACATCGACAATCCCGACAAGCTGCCGGCGTCGAACTACCTCGACGAGATCCGCGAGCCGATCATTCTCGCCAACATCCTGGTGCCGGCCGACTACCTCGGCAACGTCATCACGCTGTGCATCGAGAAGCGCGGCGTGCAGCGCAACCTCCACTACGCCGCCGGCGGTCAGGTGCAGCTGTCCTTCGAACTGCCGATGTCGGAGGTCGTGCTGGATTTCTTCGACCGGCTGAAGTCGGTGTCGCGCGGCTTCGCGTCCTTCGACTACAGCTTCGAGCGCTTCCAGGCCGAGCCGCTCGTGAAGCTCGACGTGCTGATCAACGGCGAGAAGGTCGATGCGCTGGCGATCATCGTGCATCGCGAGCAGGCGCCGTACCGCGGCCGTGATCTGGTCGAGAAGATGAAGGATCTGATCCCGCGCCAGATGTTCGAGGTCGCGATCCAGGCGGCGATCGGCAGCCACATCATCGCGCGCTCGACGGTCAAGGCCCTGCGCAAGAACGTGCTGGCCAAGTGCTATGGCGGCGACGTGTCGCGCAAGCGCAAGCTTCTGGAAAAGCAGAAGGAAGGCAAGAAGCGCATGAAATCGGTCGGCAAGGTCGACATCCCGCAGGAGGCCTTCCTCGCCGTGCTGCAGGTCGACAAGAAGTGATGCCGGCCGCACCGGGCATGCCTGGCCTTCCCCCGTTTCCCGACCGCCCTGCGGTGAGCGCAGGGGGCTGAAATCGTCGGTGGCTTCCTTCCGCCGGGGACGGCATGAGCCGCCGCTCCCGGCGCCAGACTCCACGCCCGCAAGCAAGAGGAATCCGGTTCGATGACTTTCGATTTTGCTGCCGCGCTGGTGCTCGCCGCACTCGTGACCGGTCTGGTCTATGCCCTCGATGTCTGGAAGCTGGCACCGGCCCGGGCCGCCGCCGGCGGGGTCGGCGGGCCGCGGCCGATGCCGTGGTACGTCGACTGGTCGCGATCCTTCTTCCCGGTCATCGTCGTCGTGCTGCTGCTGCGCTCCTTCATCGTCGAGCCCTTCCGCATCCCGTCCGGCTCGATGCTGCCGACGCTGCGCGCCGGCGACTTCATCCTGGTCAGCAAGTTCTCGTGGGGCCTGCGCCTGCCGGTCAGCAACACCGAGATCCTGTCGACCGGAGAGGTGAAGCGCGGCGACGTGGCGGTGTTCCGCTATCCGGAAGACCCGTCGACGGCCTTCATCAAGCGCATCGTCGGCCTGCCCGGCGACAGGCTGGTCTATCGCGACAAGCAGCTGTTCGTGAACGGGCAGGCGGTCGAGCAGACGAAGCTGCCCGGCCCGGTCAGCGACCTCGAACCGGGGTTCGAGGCGCGCCAGGAACAGCTCGGCGACGTGAAGCACCTGATCCAGGTGGCGCCGCGCATGCTCGACAGCGGGGCGCGCGAGTACGTCGTGCCGCCGGGCCACTATTTTGCGATGGGCGACAACCGCGACAACAGCCGCGACAGCCGCTACTGGGGTTACCTGCCGGCGGAGAACCTGATCGGCAAGGCGTTCATGATCTGGATGAACTGGGATTGCGTGACCGGCAACGGCCACTGCGGCCGCATCGGCAGGAGGATCGAATGAGAAGGCAGCAGCCCCGTCCCTGCGCCCGCGCGCTGCGGGCGGGCCAGCGCGGCATGTCGCCGATCACCGTGCTGCTGATCTGCGGCGTGATCGGCTTCTGCATGCTGATGGTGTTCCGGATCGCACCGATCTACATCGCGGACGCGACGGTCAGCAGCGCGATGAAGGGCATCGAGCAGGAAGCCAATCTGGCGCGGATGTCGGCGTACGAGATCCGCAACCGCCTGCAGCGGCACTTCGACGTCAACGACATCGACGCGATCAAGTCGAGCGACGTCAAGGTCACCAAGGATGCCGGCGAACTGGTGATCTCGATCGAATACGAGACCCGCCGGCCGCTGATCTACAACCTCGACGTGGTTGCGCATTTCACGCATGAACAGCGTGTCAAGATCGCCTCTGCCTCCGGCCTCTGAGGCGGGCGCCGGCATGCACACCGGCCTGCCGAGCGCGGCTGCGCGTCTTGAGCCGGCGCTCGGCCACCGCTTCCGCGACCCGGCGCTGCGCGACGCGGCGCTGACGCACCGCTCGGCCGGTGGCAGCAACAACGAGCGCCTCGAATTCCTCGGCGATGCGCTGCTCGGCTGCGTGATCGGCGAGGCGCTGTACCAGCGCCTGCCGCGTGCGCCCGAAGGCGACCTGACGCGGCTGCGCGCGCTGCTGGTGCGCGAGGCGACCCTCGCCGAACTGGCGCGCGAGCTGGCGCTCGGCGATGCGCTCGCCCTCGGCGGCAGCGAACTGAAGAGCGGCGGCTACCGGCGCGCCTCGATCCTCGCCGATGCCTTCGAGGCGCTGATCGGCGCGATCTACCTCGACAGCGACTTCGAAACCTGCCGCCGCGTCGTGCTGGCGCTGTTCGGTCCGCGGCTCGATGCGCTGCCATCGCCGTCCGAACTCAAGGACCCGAAGACGCGGCTGCAGGAATACCTGCAGGCCCGCCAGCAGCCGCTGCCGGCCTACCGCATCGTCGAGGTCAGCGGCGAGGCGCACGCGCAGACCTTCACGGTCGAATGCACCTGCAGCGGCCTGCCGGCCGTCGTCGCCAGCGGCACGAGCCGGCGCAAGGCCGAACAGGAAGCCGCCGGCCGCATGCTGGCGACGCTCACCGCTGGCGGCCACTGAACATTCCTTTCCCTGTCGCGCCGCCCTGCCGGCGGCGCCCGTCCGGATGCCGTGACCATGACCGAACCGACCGAACCGACCGCAACGCCGGACAGCGACGCCGATGCCCCGAACACCCGTGCCGGCTACGTCGCGCTGCTCGGCCGGCCCAACGTCGGCAAGTCGACGCTGCTGAACCGCCTGCTCGCCTTCAAGCTCAGCATCACCTCGCCGAAGCCGCAGACCACGCGCCACACCATCCTCGGCATCCAGACGCTCGCCGACACGCAGATCGTTTATGTGGATACGCCGGGCCTGCACCTGAACGGGCGCAAGGCGATGAACCGCTACATGAACCGCGCCGCCGGCAACGTGCTCGGCTACGTCGATGCCGTGGTGTTCGTGATCGAGGCGCTGCGCTGGACCGACGAGGATGCCGCCGTGCTCGAACGCCTCGCCGACTACGCCGGCCCGGTGCTGCTCGCCGTCAACAAGGTCGATCGCGTCACCGACAAGCCGAAGCTGCTGCCCTTCCTGCAGCAGATGGCCGAAAAGCGCGCGTTCGCGGCGATCGTGCCGCTGTCGGCCCAGAAGGGCACGAACGCCGCGGCGCTGGAAACCGAGATCGCGAAGCACTTGCCGGCCAATCCGTTCTTCTTCGACGAGGACCAGATCACCACCGCCAGCAAGCGCTTCCTCGCCGCCGAGCTGGTGCGCGAGAAGCTCACGCGCGTGCTCTCCGACGAGCTGCCGTATGCGCTGACCGTCGAGATCGAGAAGTTCGAGGTCGAGGGCCGGCTGCACCGGATCTCGGCGGTGATCTGGGTCGAGCGCAAGGGCCAGAAGGCCATCGTCATCGGCGACAAGGGCGGCACGCTCAAGGAAGCCGGGCGGCTGGCGCGCCTCGACATGGAAGAGATGTTCGACGCCAAGGTGCACCTGGAGACCTGGGTCAAGGTGCGCGAAGGCTGGTCCGACGACGAAAAAGCCCTGCGCAGCCTCGGCTTCGACGAGTCGGAGGACTGAAGCCGGGCGGCTGGCGTGATGTCTCCCGGACTCGAACCCGCCTGGGTGCTGCACACGCGACCGTACCGCGACACCAGCCTGCTGCTCGAACTGCTGACGCTGACGCGCGGCCGGGTCGGCGCGGTGGCGCGTGGCGCGCGCGGACCGCGTTCGCGCAGCCGCGGCTGGCTGCGGCCGTTCCAGCCGCTGCTGGTCGGGCTTGCCGGGCGCGGCGAACTGGCGACCCTCACGAGCGCCGAGGCCGCCGGTGCCGCCTTCTGGCTCGCCGGCGAGCGCGCCGTCGCCGGCCTGTACCTGAACGAACTGCTGCTGAAGCTGCTCGCCCGCGACGATCCGCAGCCGCTGCTGCTCGGCCATTACCGCGCCGCGCTGGTGGCGCTCGCCGAACCTGCCGACCCGGAACCGGCGCTGCGCGTGTTCGAGTGCGAGCTGCTCACCGCGCTCGGCTACGCACCGGCGCTGGCGGTCGATACCGACGGCGAGCCGCTGCAGGCCGATGCCCGCTATCACTACCGGCCCGATGCCGGCGCCCGGCGGCTGCCGGGCCTCGCCGAAGCGCCGGCCGGCGGCGTCGAGCTCAGCGGCCGCACGCTGCTCGCGCTCGCCGCCGGTGCCGAATCATTCACCTGTCCGGACCGCGACACGCTGCGCGAGGCGCGCACGCTGACGCGCTCGCTGATCGATCACTGTCTCGGCGGCCGGCCGGTGCGCACGCGCGAACTCGCGCGCGCTTTCCGCAGCCTCGCCGCCCCCGCCGGAGGAAAACCCGCGTGAACGCCCCGACCCCGCTGCTGCTCGGCGTCAACATCGATCACGTCGCGACGCTGCGCCAGGCGCGCGGCAGTACGCGCTACCCGGAGCCGGTGCAGGCGGCGCTGGTCGCCGAACAGGCCGGTGCCGACGCGATCACGCTGCACCTGCGCGAGGACCGCCGCCACATCCAGGATCGCGATGTCGAGCTGATCGCGCAGGTGCTGCAGACGCGCATGAACTTCGAGATGGCTGTCACCGCACCGATGCTGGCGCTGGCCGCGCGCCTGCGCCCGGCCGATGTCTGCCTCGTGCCGGAGCGCCGTCAGGAGCTGACCACCGAGGGCGGGCTGGATGTCGCCGGCGGCTTCCCGCGCGTGCGCGAGGCCTGCGAGCGGCTCGCCGAAGCCGGCTGCGCGGTGTCGCTGTTCATCGACGCCGACCCGGAGCAGATCGACGCCGCCGCGCGCAGCGGCGCGCCGAAGATCGAGCTGCACACCGGCCGCTACGCCGAGGCCGCCACCGCCGACGAGCTCGCGACCGAACTCGCGCGCCTGCGCGCCGCCGCTGCGCAGGCGCATGCGCTCGGTCTGGTCGTCAACGCCGGCCACGGCCTGCACTACCACAACGTCGCCGCCATCGCGGCGATCCCCGAGCTGCACGAGCTCAACATCGGTCACGCCATCGTCGCGCAGGCGCTGTTCGACGGTCTCGCGCAGGCCGTGCGCGACATGAAGCAGCGGATGCTGGAGGCCCGCGCGAGGGTCGCCGGCCGATGATCCTCGGGCTCGGCACCGACATCGTGCGCGTCGCGCGCATGGAGGAGATCATCGCCCGCCACGGCGAACGCTTCGCCGAGAAGGTGCTGACCGCCGACGAGCTCGACGAGTACCGCGCCAGCCGCCACCCGGCACGGCTGCTCGCCAAGCGCTTCGCGGTCAAGGAGGCGGCGCTGAAGGCGCTCGGCACCGGCGTGCAGCAGGGCCTGACGCTCGCGCAGGTCGGCCTCGGCCACGACGCGCTCGGCTGCCCGCACCTGATCCTCAGCGGTGCTGCGGCCGCACGCCTGCAGGCGCTCGGCGCCAGCGCCACGCACGTCAGCATCAGCGACGAGCGCGAATACGCGCTGGCGGTGGTGATCGTCGAGGGCGACGCCGGCCCGCCCGGCCGCGCGCCGGCCTGAACCAGGCTCGCGGCGGCCGGCGGCGTCGCGGACGCTGC
>NZ_DAOLKE010000003.1:0-39981 GCF_035331805.1 Plasticicumulans sp.
CCGGCCGGCGACGGCGTGCGCGGCTTCGGCTGGGATGTGGTGCTGCCGGGCTGAGTGGGGGTTGCCGCGCACTGCGGGCGGGCCGGGCCTCGGGGGCTTGTCGCGGCGGCCGGGGCGCTGCGCTTCAGCCGCCGCCGTTATCCGCAGCGCCCGGGCACGGCTGCAACCGCACCACTTCCCCGGCCCCGGCCGGCAGTCGCGCCCCGAGTGCCGTGCAGCCGGTGGCGTCGCAGAGCGTGTAGTCGGCGACGAAGGGCGAGCGGGTCAGCCGCAGTTCCGGCTGCGGCGGCAGCGACGGGCGGTAGTGCCAGAGGCCGCCTTCGAGCCGCGCCTCCGCTGGCGGCTCCATGCCGGCGGCGCTGCCGCTGATGCGCGCCTCGACCAGCTGCAGCCGCCCGCCGGCGTCGATGCGCCAGTCCTCGGCCCAGCGCACGTGCTCGACCGAATGCGTCCAGACCAGCGTGAACACGCCGGCGGCAACCGGCAGCGTGCCGAAGCAGAGCGCCGGCATCAGCGGGGGAGCTGCTGCGGGAGCTGGCGGGTGCGCCGCCAGTGCCAGAGCAGGAACACGGCCGACAGCACGAAGCCGGCCTCATCGGTGACCGGCAGCGCCGCGACCAGCAGGAAGGCTGCCGCCATCGCCAGCCCGCGCTCGCCGGCGCCGAGCGGTGCGAACAGGTAGCCGATCGCCGCCGCGCCCCACAGGCCGATCGACACCAGCGCCTTGACGACGATGTAGAGCACGGCAGTGACGGACGGATCGCCCTGCAGCATCAGCGCCGGGGTGTAGACGGCCATGAACGGCACGACGAAGCCGGCGATGGCGATGCGCATGCACTGCAGGCCGATGCGCAGGCCCGAGGCGCCGGCGATCGGCGCCGCCGCGAAGGCGGCGAGGGCCACCGGCGGCGTCAGGTCGGCCATGATCCCGAAATAGAACACGAACATGTGCGAGACGATCAGCGGCACGCCGAGTTCGAGCAGCGCCGGGGCCGCGAGCGAGGAGGTGATGATGTAGTTCGGGATGGTCGGGATGCCCATGCCGAGCACGAGGCAGGCGAGCATGGTCAGCAGCAGCGACAGGAACAGGCTGTCGCGGCCGAGATCGATGATCAGGCCGGCGAACTGCGAGGCGACGCCGGTCAGCGTGGTCACGCCGATGATGACGCCGACCAGCGCGCAGGCGATGCCGACCGGGATCGCGTGGCGCGCACCGTCGGCAAGCGCCTGCACGCACAGCGCGAGCGTCGTGCGCCCGCCACGCAGCCCGGCGAGGATCGCGACCAGCACGGCGATCAGCGCGAGCACCGCCGTGATCCCGAACTTCAGGAAGGCCGAGGCGGCCAGCCCGAGCGCGAGCCAGAAGCCGATGCGCAGCGCCCGCCCGGGCAGCCGGAGCGCGATCGGCGTGCCGAGGATCAGCAGTGCGGTCAGCGCCAGCCCGAGCGTGCCGGCAAACAGCGGCGTGTAGCCGGCGAACAGCAGCCAGACCAGCGCCGCCAGCGGCAGGATCAGGTACCAGCGCTCGCGCAGCGCACGGGCGGCATCGGGGCAGTCGGCCTTCGCCAGACCGTGCAGGCCGGCGCGGCCGGCTTCGAGGTGCACCATCCAGAACGCGGTCGCGAAGTACAGCAGCGCCGGGATCAGCGCGGCGCGGCAGATCTCGACGTAAGGCAGGTTCAGCGTCTCGGCCATGATGAAGGCGACCGCGCCCATGACCGGCGGCATGATCTGCCCGCCCATGCTGGCCGTGGCCTCGACGCCGCCGGCGAAGTCGGCGCGATAGCCGAAGCGCTTCATCAGCGGGATCGTGAACTGGCCGGTGGTGACGACGTTCGCCACGCCCGAACCGTTGATCGTGCCCATCAGCCCCGAGGACACCACCGCGACCTTGGCCGGCCCGCCGCGGTAGTGGCCGACCGTGCCCATCGCCAGATCGGTGAACAGGTCGATCATGCCGGCGCGCTCCAGAAAGGCGCCGAACAGGATGAACAGGAAGATGTACGACGAGGACACGTAGGTCGGGATGCCGTAGATGCCTTCGGTGCCGAGCACGAGCTGCTCGATGACCTGCTCGAAGGCGTAGCCGCGGTGCGCGAGGTGACCGGGCAGGTACTGGCCGAACAGCGCATAGGCGAGGAAGGCCGCGCAGATCAGCGGCAGCGCCCAGCCCATCTGCCGGCGCGCGGCGTCGAACACCAGCACGGTGATCGCGCAGCCGACGACGAGATCGGTCATCGACGGCTCGCCGGCGCGCTGGATCAGCTCGGCAAGGAACACCCAGTGATACAGCCCGAGCCCGAAGCCGGCAACGCCGAGCGTCCAGGCCAGCGCCGCGCCGGTGCGCCCGCTGCGGCCGGCCGACAGGCCGTAGACCAGCAGCAGCAGGAAGCCGACGTGTACCGAGCGCACGACCTGGCTCGGCAGCGGCGAGAACGCGGCGCTCCAGAGCTGGAACACCGAGAACATGATGCAGATCGCGAAGATCGCGCGCGCGGCGGGCTCCGGCGTGCAAGCGGAAGGCGCGGACATGGGGGGCGCGGACATGGAGGGCGGAATCCGGACGGCAGCGGCGACGGGGACTGGCGCTGCCGCAAGCACCGGCGGCGCCCGCTTCGGCAAGGCTTACTTCAGCAGCCCGGCCTCGCGGTAATAGCGCTCGGCGCCCGGATGCAGCGGCACCGGCGAGCCGCTGGCGGCGGTTTCGGCCTTGATGCTTTTGCCGGCGGCGTGCGCGGCGGCGAGCGCGTCGAGGTGCTCGAACATGCCTTTGGTCATCGCGTAGACGACCTCCTCCGGCACGTCCTCATGCGTGACCAGGAAGTTCACGACCGCCACCGCCGGCACGTCTTCGGTCTGGCCCTCGTAGGTGTTGGCCGGGATCACGGCGGCGCGGTAGGCGGCATCGCCGATCTTGCCGACCGTTTCGGCCGGCACCGCGACGACGACGATCGGCACGGCCTGCGCGAGGTCACGGATCGACGCGACGCCGAGGCCGGCTGACTGCAGCGTCGCGTCGAGCTGGCGGTTCTTCATCAGCTCGACCGACTCGCCGAAGGGCAGGTACTCGACCTTGTCGAAGTCCTCGTACTTCAGGCCGGCGGCGCCGAGCACGGCGCGGGCGTTGAGTTCGGTGCCGGACTTCGGCGCGCCGACCGAGATGCGCCTGCCCTTGAGATCGGCGAGCGTGCGGATGCCGGATTCCTTCGCGGCGACGATCTGGATGTAGTTCGGGTAAATCGCCGCGACCGTGCGCAGCTTCTTCAGCGGCGCGCGAAAGCCCGCCTCCTCGTTGCCGTTCCAGGCCTGACTCAGCGAATCGCCGAGCGTGAACGCCAGCTCGCCGCGCCCGGCCTGCAGCAGGTTCAGGTTCTCGACCGAAGCCTTGGTCGCCTGCACCGAGGGTTTCGAATCGGGCACGGCGGTCTCGAAGATCTTCGCGAGTGCGACGCCGAGCGGGTAATAGACGCCGCTGGTGCCACCGGTCAGCACGTTGATGAACTGCGCGGCCGGCGCGACGGCGGCGACGGCGAGCAGGGCGGCGGCGAGCGCGACGGCGCGCCACGGACGGATCGACGGCATGGGGATTCTCCTCGGGTCGGGTGCCTCTGGCCTGCGGCAGGCGCGGGCCGGGCAACTTGTCATTGATGCTTGCCCCGGCAGATATAGCCCAGCCCGCCGCGCCGGGGCCGGCCGATCCACAGCCGGTCCGCACCGGTGCGCTTCAGAACAGCGGCAGCTGCACCATGCGCCCGATCGCGGCACCGCGGGATTCCGCTTCGCCGCCGTCCTCTTCCGGGAAGCCCGAGACGGTCAGCCCGAGCAGGCGCACCGGCCGCGAGCACGCCTCGGTGCGCGCCAAGAGGGCCGGCAGCGCCGTGCGCAGCTCGGCGGCCTGGGCATAGCGCGCCGGCGGCGCCAGCGTGTGGGCGCGGGTGACGGTCTCGAAGTCGGCGTAGCGCACCTTCAGCGTCAGCGTGCGCCCGGCGAGACCGCGGCGGCCGAGTTCGGTCGCGACCTCATCGGCGAGGGCGCCGAGCGCGGCCTCGATCTCGCCGGCGGCGCCGAGATCGCGCGCATAGGTGGTCTCGGCCCCGAGCGACTTGCGCACGCGCTGCGCACACACCGGCCGGTCGTCCTCGCCGCGCGCGAGCTGCGCGTACCAGTGCCCGGCCTTGCCGAAGTGCTCGACGAGGCGCGCCTCGGACCACGCCCCGAGATCGGCGCCGGTGGCGATGCCGAGCGCGAGCATCTTCTGCTCGGTGGCGCGGCCGATGCCGTGAAAGCGCCCGATCGGCAGCTTCGCGATGAACGCCGGCCCCTGCTCCGGCGTGATCACTGCCAGGCCGTCGGGCTTGTCGAGATCGGAGGCGATCTTGGCGAGGAACTTGTTGTACGAGACGCCGGCCGAGGCCACCAGCCCGGTCGCGGCACGCACGGCGATCTTCAGGTCCCGCGCGATCAGCGTCGCCGATCCACGACAGACACCGACACCGCTGACATCGAGATAGGCCTCGTCGAGCCCGACCGGCTCGATCAGCTCCGTATAGCGCGCGAACACCGCACGGATCTGCTGCGAGACGCTCTGGTAGACCTCGAAGCGCGGACGCACGAACAGCGCCTGCGGACAGAGCCGCCACGCGTGCGCGCACGGCATCGCCGAGCGGATGCCGAAGCGGCGCGCCTCGTAGCTCGCGGTCGCAACCACGCCGCGCCCGCGCGGATCGCCGCCGACGACGACCGGCCGGCCGCGCAGGCGCGGATCGTCGCGCTGTTCGACGGCGGCGTAGAAGGCATCCATGTCGACGTGGATGATCTTGCGCGACAAGCGGCAGTCACTCCGGCAGCTCAGGGCGTGCGGGGCACGGGAATGAAATCACCGGCCTGCGATCCGGGGCAGGCAGGTTCGCAGCAGGCGATAAAATATCGGCTGACCGGAAAACATCGGCGCAGACCGGAGCATGGAGGTCGAAATGGCGGATGAAGATGAAGAGGAGTTCGAGCGGAATCTGCGCCTGGCCGAGCAGGGCGATGCCGACGCCCAGTTCGAGGTGGGCTGGATGTATGCGCACGGCACCGGCGTCAGCCGCAACGATGGCGAAGCCGCGCGCTGGTTTCGCATGGCGGCCGATCAGGGCGATGCCGATGCCCAGCGCAATCTGGGCTGGATGTATGCACACGGTCTCGGCGTGGACCGGGACGATCGGGAAGCGGTGTACTGGTACCGCCTGGCGGCCGAGCAGGAACATCCCGATGCCCAGTGCGATCTGGGCTGGATGTACGAACATGGCCGCGGTGTCATCCATGACGACAAGGAGGCGGTGCGCTGGTATCGCAAGGCGGCCGAACAGGGACAGGCCGTTGCCCAGTGCAGACTGGGCGGGCTGTATGAGGAGGGCCAGGGGGTCGAGCAGGACGACTGGCAGGCGCGCCACTGGTATCGCAAGGCGGCCGAGCAGGGACATCCCGGGGCGATCATGGAACTGGAGCGCCACGAGATCATGGTCGGCCCCCTGGAGGATGACCCCCCTGCCGAAGCGGACGCATCGGCACCGGATGATCTTTCCGATCTCATCGGCATCGCCAGCGTCAAGGCACAGGTGGAATCGCTGACCCAGTTCATCCGCGTCCAGAACTCCCGGCGCGCCGTCGGCCTGAAAACGCCGGCTTTGTCGCTGCATCTGATCTTCACCGGCAATCCCGGCACCGGCAAGACCACGGTCGCCCGGCGGATCGGCAGCATTTACCGGCGACTGGGCCTGCTGCAGAAAGGCCACGTCATCGAATGCCAGCGCCAGGATCTGGTCGGCGAATACATCGGCCATACCGCCCCGAAGGTCAGACGCAAGTGCGATGCGGCCATGGACGGCGTGCTGTTCATCGACGAAGCGTATTCGCTGATGCAGCCGAACAGTGACAAGGACTTCGGCAGCGAAGCGATTGCGGCGCTCGTTGCCGAAATGGAAAACCGCCGGGACCGGCTGGTCGTGATCGTGGCCGGCCATACGCAGGAGATGAAAGCATTCCTCGACGCCAATCCCGGCCTGCGCTCCCGCTTCTGGCGCACGCTGCACTTCGAGGACTATACGGCCGGCGAGCTGCTCGAAATCTTCGAGCGCTTCGCCATCGACGGGGATTACCGCCTCGACGCGCAGGCACGGTCGGTGCTGCTCGGCAGGTTCGAAAAATCGCTGGCCGGCAGGACGCGCACCTTCGGCAACGCCCGTCACGCCCGCAACCTGTTCGAGCAGGCGCTGGAAAAACACGCGGCGCGGGTGGGACGCCTCGCCGATCCCGACTGCGCAGCCCTGCAGACGATCACGGCCTTCGATCTGCCCTGAACCGCGCCTGCGGAGACGCACCGCCCTTCGCGGACGCTTGCGCACCGCCACAGACGACAGCCGTGGTCTTCAGCAGGGATGCGAGGATGCTGCCGATCGGCGCTTCACCGGACGTGCTGGAAATCCGGCGCGACTGCGGGCGCCGGGGTGCCGCCTCGCACGCGCCGCCGGCGGCGCGTTGCCCGGCCAGCAGATCAGGCCGGAGCGGCAGGTCGGGCCGGGTTGCCGCAGCGGGCGGCGGCCGGTCGACCGGAGGGTGAGGAACTGCGGGATCGGGACGGGGCTGCCGCTACAGGCAGCGGCGGTTCGGGCTGACCGGGACCGGATGGTCGGTGGACATCGCGGCGCACATGCGCCAGTAGCCGCGCTCTTTCAGGGCATGCCAGACGGCGCGTAACGAGATGTAGTTGGTCATGACGAGCACCTCAGGGTGCTGAACATCCGGATCCGGCAGGATGGCGCCAGGGGCGACCACGGGGCCTGCGGAACCGCGTTTCGGGTCGGCGGAACGACGCCAGGAACGCTCGACTGGATGAAAAGCAACTTTGGTGCCACGAGGCATTCGCACGGCAAGTGGTTGTTTTTTCAAAATGTCGTCCGATGGCTGTTCTGATGTACTGTCAATTCCCCTGACGCTTTTGCGACAGTGACACGTCAAGTCGATGACATAGCGACGTAAAAAAGCGACGTATCTGTCTGATTCTGCCTGCATCCGCGTGATGCATCGGTCCTTCGCGGCCACCACGACCGGCCGTGGCCGGCATTCTGCACCTCCTGCATGCTGCAGGTGCAAATTGTCGCCTTGCAGCGACACCTCTGTTACGAATCCGTGCCTGCCCCGATCGGCGCCTGCCGTGGCACAGTGGGCGCCTCCGTCTTCACCCGCCTCCGCCGGGAGCGCCGCCATGAGCATCCGCCCGACCGATCTGTGCCTGCACCAGCAGACGCGCATCCTCGAAGTCCGCTTCGAGGACGGCGCGCATTTCGAGATGAGCTGCGAATACCTGCGGGTGTTCAGCCCGTCGGCCGAGGTGCGCGGCCACGGGCCGGGGCAGGAAACCCTGCAGGTCGGCAAGGAGGAGGTCGAGATCGTCGACATCGTGCCGGTCGGCAACTATGCGGTGAAGCTGGTGTTTTCCGACGGCCACGATTCGGGCCTGTATTCGTGGAACGTGCTGTACGAACTCGGTCGCGACCAGGCCGCGAACTGGCAGCAGTACCTCGCACGCCTCGCTGCCGCCGGTCACGTGCGCCGCGCCGGGCCCTGACGGCGGTTTGAGCCGGCGGGGCCGCGTGGCTATGCTGCAGGGCCGTGCCTGCTGCAGCGCAAAAGCGGCAGCCCCGCATCAGGACCCGCATTCCCAATCCTTCCAGGTCGCAGGCCCGGTCGCCCGGCCGGCCCGACGGAGCACGCGAGATGGCCAGCCCGGAAACGCCCGGTAACGACGACACCGCCACCACTCATTTCGGCTACCAGCAGGTGCCGGTCGAGGACAAGGCGCGCCGCGTCGCCGGCGTGTTCCATTCGGTCGCCGCCCGCTACGACCTGATGAACGACCTGATGTCCTTCGGCGTGCACCGGCTGTGGAAGCGCTACGCGATCGCGCTCGCCGGCCTGCACCGCGGCGACTGCGTGCTCGATCTGGCCGGCGGCACCGGCGACCTGACCCGGCGCATGGTGTCGGTGGTCGGCGCGCGCGGCCGGGTCGTGCTGTCCGACATCAACGCCTCGATGCTCGACGAAGGTCGCAAGCGCCTGCTCGACGAGGGCATCACCGGCAACGTCGAATACGTGCTCGCCGATGCCGAGGCGCTGCCGTTCCCGGATGCGTACTTCGATGTCGTGACCATGGCCTTCGGCCTGCGCAACGTCACGCACAAGGAGCGGGCGCTGGCCTCGATCCACCGCGTGCTGAAGCCGGGCGGGCGGCTGGTGGTGCTGGAATTCTCGAAGCCGGTCGTGCCCGGACTGGCGCCGGTCTACGACCTGTATTCGTTCCGGATGCTGCCGCTGATGGGCCGGCTGGTCGCCAACGATGCCGAAAGCTACCGCTATCTGGCCGAATCGATCCGCATGCACCCCGACCAGCAGACGCTGCGCGACCTGATGCAGGCCGCCGGTTTCGAGTCGGTCGAGTACTACAACCTGACCGGCGGCATCGTCGCCGTGCACCGCGGCTACAAGTACTGACGCGGCAGGCGCCGCCCGTGCCGAGCGCGGCGGCCATGACTGGTTTCCGAAGGATCGCGCCGATGCCCCCGATGCTGCTGATCGCCGCCGCGATCGAGACCGCGCTGAACCGCCTGCTGGCGATGGACCCCGAGGCACCGGCACGGCTCGCCGGCCTGCGCGGCGCGACCATCGCCTTCGAGGTGCATGGCGTGAACCTGCTGGTGTATCTGGTGCCGGTGCCGCACGGCTTTCAGGTCGTGCACAGCCATCACGGCGTGCCGGAAGTCCTGGTGCGCGGCTCGCCGGCGGCCTTCCTGCTGCTCGCGCGCGGGGCCCCGGTGCAGGAGGCCGGCGTCGAGATCGTCGGTGATCCGCTTGCCGGCCAGGCGCTGCAGAAGCTGCTGCGCGAGCTCGACATCGACTGGGAGGAGCAGGCCTCGAAGGTGTTCGGCGACGTGCTCGCGCACCGCCTCGGCCGCTTCGCCCGCGGCGCGCTCGGCTGGCTGACGCAGGCACGCGAAACCCTGTTCTACGACGGCGCGCAGTTCATCCAGCAGGAGGCCGGCGCGCTGCCGGTCGCCGATCGCGTGCACGAGCTGCTCGACGCCATCGACACGCTGCGCGCCGACGCCGACCGGCTCGATGCGCGGCTCGCGCGGCTCGAAGCCCGCCTCGCCAGCCGCTGAGCCACGCCTGCGCCGCGGCCTCACCTTCCCCCCTCGCTTCCCTGACCGGGTTTCCCCGCATGCTGCGTCCCGCCCAGGCCCTGCGCCTGCTGCACATCAACCGGGTGCTGGTGCGCCACGGCCTCGACGACATCATCCTCGCCACCCATCTGTTCCGCCCGATCGGCTTCGTGCGCCATCTGCTGCCGTGGAACTGGCTGCGCGGCGAGGATCACCGCTCGCGCGGCGAGCGCATCCGCCTGACGCTCGAGGATCTCGGACCGATCTTCGTGAAGTTCGGGCAGATGCTGTCGACGCGCCGCGACCTGCTGCCCGATGACATCGCCGACGAACTCGCGAAGCTGCAGGACCGCGTGCCGCCGTTTGCGCCCGAGCAGTCCCGGCAGATCATCGAGCAGGCCTACGGCCGGCCGCTCGCCGAGACCTTCGCCGAGTTCGGCGAGCAGCCGCTCGCCTCGGCCTCGATCGCGCAGGTGCATCTGGCGCGGCTGTTCGACGGCCGCGAAGTCGTCGTCAAGGTCGTGCGCCCCGGCATCGCCCGGACGATCCGCCGCGACATCGAGCTGCTGTACATCGTCGCCGGGCTCGCGCAGCGGTACTGGCGCGAGGGCCGGCGGCTGCGGCCGGTCGAGGTGGTCGCCGAGTACGAGAAGACCATCTTCGACGAGCTGGACCTGATCCGCGAGGCCGCCAACGGCGCGCAGCTGCGGCGCAACTTCGAGCACTCGCCGATCCTGTACGTGCCCGAGATCCACTGGCCGTACTGCCGGCGCGAGGTGCTGGTCATGGAGCGGGTGCGCGGCATCCCGGTCGGGCAGATCGAGGAGCTGCGCCGCCTCGGCGTCGACATGAAGAAGCTCTCCGAGCGCGGCGTCGCGATCTTCTTCACGCAGGTGTTCCGCGACAGCTTCTTCCACGCCGACATGCACCCCGGCAACATCTTCGTCGATGCCAGCGATCCGGCCGATCCGCGCTACATCGCCATCGACTTCGGCATCATCGGCACGCTGTCGCCGGTCGATCAGCACTATCTGGCCGAGAACTTCCTCGCCTTCTTCCGCCGCGACTACCGGCGCGTCGCCGAGCTGCACATCGAATCGGGCTGGGTGCCGCGCGACACGCGCGTCGATGAGTTCGAATCGGCGATCCGCACCGTCTGCGAGCCGATCTTCGACCGGCCGCTGCGCGAGATTTCCTTCGGCGGCTTCCTGCTGACGCTGTTCCAGACCGCGCGGCGCTTCAACATGGAGGTGCAGCCGCAACTGGTGCTGCTGCAGAAGACGCTGCTGAACATCGAGGGCCTCGGCCGCCAGCTCGATCCGGAACTCGACCTCTGGAAGACCGCCAAGCCCTTCCTCGAAGACTGGATGAACGAGCGCATCGGCCCGAAGTCGCTGCTGAACAAGCTGAAGGCCAATCTGCCAAAGCTTGCCGAGCACCTGCCGGACCTGCCGGTGCAGATCGGTGAGCTGCTGCACGCGCTGAAAAGCGGCGAACTGCGCATGCAGGTGCACGCGCGCTCGCTCGATGCGCTGCGCGAGGACATCCGCCGCCAGGGCGCACGCAGCCGCCAGACCACGGTCGGCGCCGCGCTGCTGATCGGCGCGGCTGTCGTCTACGGTCTGAACAGCCTCAACCCGGCGGTGGTCGCCGCTGCACCGTTCGTGACCTGGGCGCTCGGCCTGAGCGGCGGCGCGCTGGTGCTCGGGGCCGCGCTGCGCGACTGAACCGGCCCGTCACCCGCGTACGAACAAGCGTACGAACCGTAAAACCGCAGCGATTGCATGCGACGGCCACAGCCGGTCGGGATACCGGCGCGGACCGTCGCAGCTCATGCCGGAGCCTCCCGGCCTCACCGTCACACAACCGGAGCGTGGAAAGATGGCCCATATCATCTGGAGCAACGATCTCAGCGTCGGCATCGAGATCATCGACAGCCAGCACAAGCGCATCGTCGATTACCTGAACGAGCTCGACGATGCGCGCCTGAAGCACAGCCGCGATGTGGTCGGCGGGGTCATCGAGGATCTGATCGACTACACGCAGAGCCACTTCGGTTTCGAGGAGACGCTGATGGAGGAGGCGGGCTATCCCTACGTCAACGCGCACAAGAAGATCCACGAACTGTTCATCCGCCGCATCAACGAGTACCACGACCGCTTCAAGCTCGGCGATGACGTGACCGAAGAACTGCACCGCACGCTGACCAACTGGCTCGTGAACCACATCAAGCGCGAGGACAACGACTATTCCAGCGTCGTGCAGGTGCATACGGCCAGGGGCAAGGTGGATCTGGAGCCCGAAACCTCGGGCTGGCTCGGCGGTGCCCTCAAGCGCTTCTTCGGCAAGAGGAAATAGCCGCGCCCGCGCCCGCTCCGGAGCGGCAGGCGCGGCAGCCGCCCTGTGGATAATTTTGTGGAGAACCCCGGGTCAGCCCCGCCCGTCCCGCCGCAGCCGGACCGCGTGCCGGCCTCGCCCGCCCGTGCCGGATTACCTTGACAATCAGACACCTGTCTTCCATGCCTGCGGCGATGCACGGCTGCAGGCACAAACCGGCCGCCGGCGTCCGGTTTGTGTATAACTCGAAAGGCTGCGACGACGACGCTCGCAGCCGGCCGGCCGGTATGCCGCTGCGGTTTTGCTGCCAGTCCGCAAGTGCGCAGAACCGTCCCCGCCATCGCGCGTCGGACCGGCGTCGTCCTCGCGACCCGCACCGGAGTTTCCTGCCATGCACATCGATCTGTCCGGACGTACCGCCCTCGTCACCGGCTCGACTGCCGGCATCGGCCATGCCGCCGCCCTCGGACTCGCCGGCTGCGGCGCGCATGTCATCGTCAACGGCCGGCACGCCGACGCCGTCGAGCAGGCCTGCGCGGCGATCCGCGCCGCAGTCGCAGGCGCCGAGGTCAGCGGCATCAGCGCCGATGTCGGCAGCGCCGAAGGCTGTGCGCAGCTGCTGGCCGCGCTGCCGGCGGTCGACGTGCTCGTCAACAACGTCGGCATCTACGGTCCGCAGGATTTCTTCGAAGTGAGCGACGAGACCTGGCAGCGCTTCTTCGAGGTCAACGTGCTGTCCGCCGTGCGGCTGGCGCGGGCCTACGTGCCGGGCATGGCGACGCGCGGCTGGGGGAGGGTGGTGTTCCTGTCGTCGGAATCGGGCCTGAACATCCCGGCCGACATGATCCATTACGGCTTCACGAAGACCGCGCTGCTGTCGGTGTCGCGCGGGCTGGCCAAGCGCATGGCCGGCAGCGGGGTCACCGTCAATGCGGTGCTGCCCGGCCCGACGCTGACCGAAGGCGTGCAGGCGATGCTGCAGGCCGAAGTCGAGAAGACCGGTCAGCCGATCGAGGCGGTCGGTGCGGCCTTCGTCGCCGCACACCGGCCGAGTTCGATCCTGCGCCGGCTCGCGAGCGCCGAGGAGGTTGCGAACCTGATCGTCTACGCCTGCTCGCCGCAGGCCTCGGCCACCACCGGCGCGGCGCTGCGCGTCGATGGCGGCTGCGTCGACACGATCGCCTGAAGCACAGCGGGTGGCCGGGCGTGCTCAGAGTCCGAGCATGAAGGTGATGACGTTCTTGGCGATGAAGCCGAGCACGCCGAGGCCGAGCACGCCGAACATCACGAAGGTGCCGAACTTGCCGGCCTTGGACTCGCGCGCCAGCCCCCAGACGATGAATCCCATCCAGCCGATCAGGGCAGGCAGCAGCAGGCGCAGCGACCAGTCGGCAAATTCGGCTTCGGTCATGGGGACTCCGGAAACGGTGGCAGGCGGGCGGATTCGGAAAGCGTGATGGACGCGCGAGTCTGCCGATCGGCGCCGGGCTGTGCTTTGATGCAGGTCAAGACCATGCTGCACCGCCGCATCCAGACTGTCCCTGCTGCCCCTGTCCCTTGACCCGGAGTACCGCCATGAGCCCGGAACAGTTCGAAAAAGGTCTCGAAGTCCGCCGCGCCGTGATGGGCGATGCCTTCGTCGAGCGTGCGCTCGCGAACCTCGATGACTTCAGCCGCCCGCTGCAGGAACTCGTGACCGGCTACGCCTGGGGCGAGATCTGGACGCGGCCCGGCCTCGACCGGCGCACGCGCAGCCTGATCAACCTGGCGATGCTGACGGCGCTCAACCGCGGCACCGAGTTCAAGGGCCACGTGCGCGGCGCGATCAACAACGGCTGCACGCGCGAGGAGATCGTCGAGGTGCTGCTGCAGGCAGCCGTCTACTGCGGCATGCCGGCCGGCGTCGAAGCCTTCCGCAATGCCCGGGAAGTGCTCGACCAGATCGACGCCGAGCGCGCCGGCGGATCACAATGACCCTGCGCCGTTTCAGGAATTGACGGCGGCGGCCGATACCGGAGCTATCGCCAGCCGCCGCTGCCGCCTACGCTGGCGGTCCGCCGGTCCGGGCCATTGCGGCCGCCGTGCGCCACCGGGTCCGAAGGGGGGCGGACATGAACGATGACGCCGCGCTGCTGCAGGCGCTGTTCCGGGCAATCCCGGACATGGTCTGGCTGAAGGACATCGACGGCCGCTATCTGGCCTGCAATCCGGCCTTCGAGCGCTATTACGGCCAGATGGCCGAGGCCATCCTCGGGCACACCGACTTCGATTTCGTCGATGCCGACACGGCGGCGTTCTACCGGCGCAAGGACGCCGAAGCCGCCGCCGCCGGCGTGCCGCGACGCAACGAGGAATGGATCGTCTATCCCGACGGCGCGCGCCGCCTGATCGAGACCACCAAGACGCCGCTGCACACCGGCAACGGCCAGCTGCTCGGCGTGCTCGGCATCGCCCGCGACATCACCGAGCGCAAGCAGGCCGAGGAGGCCGCGCTCGACCAGCAGGCGCGGCTGCGCGCGCTGCTCGACAGCTTCCCGTTCCCGGTGTGGATGAAGGATGCCGACTGCCGCTTCGTCGCCGTCAACCGCGCCGTGGCGCTGCTGACCGGTCACGCGGACCCGGCGGCGCTGATCGGGCACGAGGACCTGGACTTCTTCCCGCCCGATCTGTGCGCCCGCTACCGCGCCGACGATCTGGCCGTGCTCCGCGACGGCCTGCCGCGCCAGGTCGAGGAACCGATCGAGGCCCGCGGCGAGCGGCGCTGGTTCGAGACCCTGAAGTTCCCGGCGTTCGGCACCGATGACCGCGTGATCGGCACCGTCGGCTACGCGCGCGACGTGACCGTGCGCCGCGATGCCGAGGAACGCCTGCGCGCCTACGAGCGCGACTACCGGCATTTCTTCGAGGACGGCCGCGTCGCGATGCTGCTGGTCGATCCGGCCGACGGCAGCATCGTCGATGCCAACCACGCCGCCGCGATCTTCTACGGCTGGTCACGGCCGCAGCTGCTCGGGCTGAACCTGAGCGGCCTGAGCATGCTGCCGGCCGGAGCCCTCGCTAGCCGGATCGAGGAGGCGGTGGCTGCCGCGCAGACGCACTTCCTCTGCCGCCACCGGCGGGCCGATGGCAGCGAGCCCGATGTCGAGGTGCATGCGGCACCGGTGCGCGCACGCGGACGCTCGCTGCTGTACCTGATCGTCCACGATGTCACCGAGCGCGTCGCCCTGCAGTCGGCGCTCGCCGACAGCGAGGCGCGCTACCGGCTGCTGTTCGAGAACATGCACGAACTGCTGTTCGACATCGCACCGGATGCGACCGTGCGCCTGCTCAATCCGGCCTGGACCACGATCACCGGTCACCCGCTGTCGGCGACGCTCGGCACGGATTTCCGCACCTGGCTGCATCCTGATGACCGCGCGCCGGCCAGCCTGCTGTTCTTCGAACTGGCCGCCGGGCGGCGCGAGCGGGCGACGATCGAGCTGCGCGTGCGCACCGCCGACGGCGGCTGGCGCTGGCTGCAGACCGAAGGCAACCCCACCCGCGATGCCGCCGGCCACATCACCGGCATCGGCGGCGTCGCGGTCGACGTGAGCGAGCGGCGCGAGGCCGAACAGCGGCTGCGGCTGGCTGCGAGCGTGTTCGACCATGCGCACGAAGGCATCATCATCACCGATGCCGCCGGCACCATCCTCGAAGTCAACCGCGCCTTCACCGAGCTGACCGGCTGGACGCGCGACGAGATCCTCGGGGAGAACCCGCGCGTGTTCCGCTCCGGGCGCCAGAACGCCGCGTTCTACGACCGCATGTGGTCGACGCTGGCCGAGCGCGGCTGGTGGCGCGGCGAGGTCTGGAACCGGCGCAAGGACGGCTCGCTGTACGCCGAACTGCTCGACATCTCGGCCGTGCACGACAGCGCCGGCTGCCTGACGCATTACGTCGGCGTGTTCACCGACATCACGCTGCTGAAGGAACACCAGCAGCGGCTCGAAGACCTCGTGCACCACGACCCGCTGACCGGCCTGCCGAACCGGGTGCTGCTCGCCGACCGGCTTGCACACGCGATGGCACAGGCCGATCGCGCCGGCACCCGGCTCGCGGTCTGCTACCTCGACCTCGACGGCTTCAAGCCGGTCAACGACACCTGGGGCCACGAGACCGGCGACCGGCTGCTGATCGAGATCGCGCAGCGCCTGCTCGGCTGCGTGCGCGCCGGCGACACGGTCGCACGCCTCGGCGGCGACGAATTCGTGCTGCTGCTCGGCGGCCTGCCGGAGCGCGACGACTGCACCGGTGCACTGCCGCGGCTGCAGGCGGCGGTCTGCACGCCCTGCGTGCTCGACGGCCGCGTGCTGGCGGTGTCGGCCAGCATCGGCGTCACCGTCTACCCGGACGATGCCAGCGACGCCGATACGCTGCTGCGCCACGCCGATCAGGCCATGTATTCGGCCAAGCAGGCCGGCCGCAACGGCTTTCACCTGTTCGATGCCGACCAGGAGCGCCGCGCCCGCGACCGCAGCGAGCTGATCGGCCGCGTGCATGCCGGCATCCCGGCCGGCGAGTTCGAGCTGCACTACCAGCCCGAGGTTGACATGCACAACGGCGGCGTCGCCGGCGTCGAGGCGCTGCTGCGCTGGCGGCCGGCCGGACAGCCGCTGCTATCGCCGGCGGCTTTCCTGCCGGCGATCGAGGCCAGTCCGGCCGAGATCGCGCTCGGCGAATGGGTGCTCGACAGCGCGATCGCGCAGCTCGAACGCTGGCATGGGGCGGGGCTGGCGCTGACGGTCGCCGTCAACGTCTCCGCGCACCACCTGCAGCATCCGGGCTTCGTCGCGCGTCTGGCGCAGCGCCTGCGCACGCAGCCGCACGTGCCGGGCCGGCTGCTGCGCATCGAGGTGCTGGAAAACGCCGCGCTCGGCGATGTCGCGCGCGTGCGCCAGATCATCGCCGACTGCCGCGCGCTCGGCGTCGGCTGCGCGCTCGATGACTTCGGCACCGGTTACTCGTCGCTGACGCACCTGCGCCGGCTGCCGGCGGACGTGGTCAAGATCGACCAGTCCTTCATCCGCGACATGCTCGATGACAGCGACGACCTCGCCATCGTCGAGGGCGTGATCGGTCTGGCGCGCGCCTTCGACCGGCGCGTGGTCGCCGAAGGCGTCGAAACCGCCGAGCACGGCGCGGTGCTGCTGGCCTTCGGCTGCACGCATGCGCAGGGCTACGGCATCGCCCGGCCGATGCCGGCCGACGCGCTGCCGGACTGGCTGGCACGCTGGCAGCCGCCGGCGCTCTGGCAGCATCACGCCGCACGCTGGACCCGGGCGGAGCTGCCGCTGCTCGGGGCGCGCATCGAACTGCAGCGCTGGATCGAACGCCTCGGCACCTGTCTGGACCTGCCGCCCGGCGAGATCGGCAACACGCCGGCGTTCGGCACGCACGACTGCCGCTTCGGCCGCTGGTACCACGGCCCCGGCCGCCAGCGCTACGGCACGCACCCGGTCTGGGCGAAGATCGATGCCGGCCACGAAGAATTCCACGCCCTCGGCGCCGAACTGCTGGCCATGCACCTGGCCGGCGAGGCCGAAGCGGCGCGCGCGCGCCTCGGCGAGCTGCGCACGCAGTGCGACGCGCTGCTCGGCCTGCTCGACGCGCTGCTCGGCAGTCCCGAGCGCGAGCACACCGATTCGCCGTGACGCTGCATCGCAGCCGCAAGCGGCTTCATGCGGCTTCCGGAAGCTCAGGATGTTCGCGATCCGCCCGCCAGCCGCACCATCGGTGTATCCGGCAAACGAGGCCGGCAGCCTGCACCAGCGGCTCATGCCGCTCACACGTGGCACGTGAATGTGTTGTTGAGCTCCCTCCGCAATCCCTCCCCCGCACCGGGAGAGGGGCTGAAAAGACGGCATGCTCAGCCGGGACCGGTATGAACGGCCTCACGCACTCTTGGCGCAGGTCGCATTGCCCTTGCCCCAGTCGCCGATGTCGGGGCTGGAACAGAAGCTGCGCGTGTCGGCAGCGATGCTGGCGGTGACGGTCTTGACCTCCTCGCGGGCGGCCGTGGCTTTCTGCACCTTGCGCTCGACGTTGACCGCCTCGGTCGGCACACCGCTGCTCTTCGACGAACCACGCCCGCCGCCACGGTTGGCGGACTGCGCAACCGTGCTGCGCGTCGCGCCGCGCTTCTGCAGGTCGGACTCGTAGGCCTTGGTGTAGGTGTCGAGGCTTTCACCGATACGGCCGTCGACCGCCGCCATCAGCGCGTTGGCCTCGCTCATGCCCGAGACGATCTCGGCGAAGCGGGCCCGGCCTTCGGCGTCGCTGACCTTGCCGCGCTTGCGCAGCTGCACGAGCGCCTTGAACTCCTTCTGATAGCAGCGCTGCGCGTTGCGCGCGGCCGAGGTCGTGCGGTTGAACTCGCCGGTCGTGCGGTCGATGTCGGTGCCGTAGGCAGCAAAGCGGGCACTGTCCTCGGCAAGCTGCTGCTGCTTCTGCTGATAGTAGGCCGTGGCGCCGCCAGCGAGACCGCCGAGCACCGCGCCGGCGATGGCGCCCCGCGAATCGCCGGTCGCTATCGCGCCAATGGCAGCTCCTCCCAGGGCCCCGAGCGCCACCCCGGTGCCGACCGCCTGCTGCATGCGCTGGTCGGACTCGCGCAGGTAGCCGACCGGTTCGTAGCACTTCGGGTAATAGTTGACGGTGGTCTGCTGCACGACGCCCATCGTGCTGTTCATCTGGGCGCAGCCGCTCAGCGCCAGCAGCAGCGACAGGGCGGCGGCCAGCGGACGCTGGCCGGGTTTCGGTTCAGAGAGGGACATGGCCTACGGACTCCTGTGCAGGTGGGTTTCTCAGGCTGCTTCCGTGCCGGGCAGCAGAGGGTTCCAGGCGGATTCAGACGCCCCTGCCGCAGGCTGAGGCGCCACTGCCCCAGTCGCCGACATCGGGGTTGGAACAGAAGCTCTTCAGCTGCGCGGTCAGGCCGCTGCTCACGGCCTTCGATTCGTCGCGCGCGGTCGAGGCCTGCTGCACCTTGCGCTCGGTGTTGACGGCGGCTTCGGTGCTGGCCGGCTTGGCGGAGCCGGCGACGGCGACCGGCTTCGAGGAACGGGCGGCGCGGGTGACCGCCTGACGCTCGACGCCGGTCTTCTTCAGGTCTTCCTCGTAGGCCTGCGTATAGGTGTTGAGGCTCTCGCCGATGCGCTGGTCGACGGCGGCCATCAGCGCGTTGGCCTCGCTGATGCCCGAGACGATCTCATTGAAGCGCGCCCGGCCCTCGGTGTCGCTGATCCTGCGGGTCTTGCGCAGCTGCACCAGGGTCTGGAATTCCTTCTGGTAGCAGCCCTGGGCGTTGCGCGCGGCCGAGGTCGTGCGGTTGTACTCGCCGGTGGCGCGGTCGATGTCGGTGCCGTAGGCGGCGAAGCGCGCGCTGTCCTCGGCGTTCTGCTTCTGCTTTTCGAGGTAATAGCTGCTGGCGCCACCGATCAGCGCGCCGGCGGCCGCGCCGATCAGGGCGTTGCGTCCGGCGTTGTCACCGCCGGTCAGCGCGCCGAGCAGGCCACCGGCCAAGGCACCGCCGACCGCGCCGGTGGCGACGGCGGATTTCATCTTGTCGTCGGATTCGCGCAGGTAGCGCACCGGCTCGTAGCAGGCCGGGTAGTAGTTGACGCTGGTCGTCTGCGCGACGGTATCCGCCGGGCCGCCGAGCTGGACGCCGGCGCAACCGCCGAGCGCGAGGGTCAGGGACAGCGCCGCGGCGAGCCTGCGGGCACCGGTCTGCGGAGGAAGGGCATGCATCGGGAAGACTCCGGGTAAAGGTTGTTCTGTTGTTCTGTTGTTCTGGTTCTGGCCGGGAGCACGGCACGGCCGGCATCGCGAAGGCAGCCGGATTCAGACGCTGAGCCTAGTGCAGTCGAAGCCCGGCGGCAGCCAGTCGCCGACATCCGGATTGGTGCAGAACTCGCGCAGGCGATTGTCGGCCTGCGCGATCTGGCGCTGCATGTCGGCGGCACGCGCCACGGCCTCGGGCCGGCGCAGGTTGCGGGCGAGCGCGACGCGGGTCGCGGCAATGCCGTCGCCGAGTTCGCGCAGGCGCGCACGGCCCTCGACGCGGTTCAGGCTGCCGCTGCGGTGCTGCGCAAGCAGCGGCTGGTACGCGGCCCAGTAGCAGTCCTGCGTGCGCTGCGTGGCGGCGATGTAGCCGTTCCAGACCGCCGCGCGCCCGGCATCGCGTTCGAGTTCGAGTTCGAGACGCGCGGCATCGAGCAGGCCGCGGCCGCAGTCGGCGTAGAAATCGGTCAGCGGCGGCGTGCCGGGGGCGACCGGTACGTCGCCGGCCGCGACCGGGGCCGGTGACGGGGCACAGACGCAGCAGCCGGCCAGCGTGGCGACGGCGAGGGGGGCAAGGAGGAAGCGCATGAGGGTGAGGATTCCTAACGTCCGAGCACTTCGTTCAGCACGCGGTCCCGATCGAGCCGGCGCGTCTCGCGGTACTGCTCGACATGCTTCATGAACAGCGTCGCGCGCGCGCTCAGGCTGCGCCCGAGCACGGGCTTCTTGCCGAGTTCGTCCTGCACGCGCTGGAATTGCTCGGCGAACAGGGTTTCGGCGTAGGCGGCGCCGGAGTTGACGTTGTCGAGGTAGATCGACAGCGCCGCCTGCACCGCACTGGTGCCGTCGGCAATGACATTGGTGAAGAACTGCACGCCCTCGGCGTTGCGCTTCGCCTTCTGCTCTTCGAGCTGCTTGTTCAGGTTGGTCAGGCGGATGTTGTAGTTGCCGATGGTTTCGGCGACCAGCGCCGAGGACTGGATCAGGTTGGCCGCGGCATCGCGCCGCTGCGCGGCGATCAGTGCCACCGAGCGCTTGAGTTCCTCGCTGACCGTGCCGAGCTCGCGGCCGATGGTCGAGGTCGGCATGTCGCGCTGCAGGTCGGCGACGATGCGGTCGAGCTTGACGCCGGCATCGGCGTCGGGCGGCAGCTCGCTGGTCAGGTTGCTCAGACGCCCCTCGGCCTGCCAGCCGGCGAACAGTTCGTCATAGCGCGCGCGCGGTGCGGCCAGCGTGCCGAGCGCGATGCGGAAGCCCGTCGTCGTGTTGCGGCTCGGCTGGCCCTTGTCGTCGAACAGCGGGTACTCGCGGCGCATGCCGGTGAACAGCGTCTGCTCGCCTTCGAGGTAGTTGCCGCCCTTGACCACGAAGCCGCCGGTGCCGCCGCCGGGCCGGCCGCCGCCGCGCACCAGCAGGAAGGGATCGAGCACCATCTCGGCGGCGTTGCCGATCACATCGAACAACCCGACCGGGTTCGGGCGCTTCGTGCCGATCGGCGCGAGCCGCGCCGTCTGGCCGCTGCCGCCGGCGACCTGCGTGTATACCGCCCAGTCGCGCAGCGGCCCGTCCTCGCTGGCATTGCCTTCGCGGCGCGGGAACAGCCGCGCTTCGAGCGCCTGCCGGTCGACCACCTGCGCACCGCGCGCCGCGTACTCCCATTCGGTCTCGGTCGGCAGGCGCACGTAGGCCGAAGCCCCGCCGGCCGCCGAACCGGCGCCGCCGCCGAGCGCCGGCAGCGCCTCGCGGTGCTTGCGCATCAGCCATTCGGTGTACAGCGCCGTGAAGTTCAGCGCGTCGAACCAGCTCAGGTCGACCATCGGCAGCCGGTCGGTCGCCGCCGGCGCCGGACAGGCCGGCGGCTCGGGCGCGGCACCGTGCAGCCAGGGCTCCAGCGCCATCACCAGCCGGTACTGGCGCTGCGTGATCTCGTACTTGCCGATGAAGTACAGCATCGGCTTCAGCCCGCCTTCACCGGCCGCCGGCAGCTTGCCGTCGAGGCGCGTGCGCCACGCCGTCGGCAGGTCGGCCGGTTCGAACTGGCCGTTGACGTGGCCGAGCCGGTAACCGGCGACGAAGCCCTGCTTGTAGCCGGGTTCGTCCTGCGTGAACGGATAGCCGAGGTTGACCTCGCGGTCATCGAGCGCGCTCTTGGCGAGCACGTAGACGGTGCGCAGCAGCAGCCGGCCGTCGCAGGGCAGCGGCAGTTCGATGTCGTCGGCGAGCGGCTTCGGGTCGTAGAGCGGATCGGGGGCGGCCGGCGGCCGGCTGACCTCATCGGCGGCAACCGGGAAGGTGAGACTCAAGGCGATGCCCAGGGCGAGGGCGGTGGCCGGCGCGGCGTGGCGCGCGCGGTGGAAAGCGGACGGCGGACGACGGAGCGACGGCATCTGCGGTAAGCCTGGGCGGGCAGCGGAAGTCCGGCGAGCGTAGCGCGCCACGGCCTGCCAGTGCATCCGGGTGCGTGTTCGGGTGATGGTGCAGGCTTCCGGCGGATCATGGCTGCATGGCCTGCAGCCGTCATCCGGAGCCGCTGATCGGGCATTTGCAGCCACCCTGCGGCACCGCTCCCGCAGGGGCTGCGGTCAGGCGAGACTCATGCTCGCCGATTAATTGATCATGATCATATACTTGTAAGAATAATCGCGTTTTCATGAGCCGGATTGCCGGACATCTGCTCAGGGAGTCGACCGGATGTGCATCGAGGGATGCAAAGCCAGCATGGCCCTATCACGACCAGCAGCGGCGCACTACCCCGATCGCCGGCAGCCGGTTTGCGGCCCTGTCCGCCATGCGCAGCAGGAGGCCCGATCATGAGCCGCTGGCAGGCGGGCATGCCGGTGCGTCTGCTCGACGATCCCGGTCAGACCGGCGTCGTCACCGGACTCACCCGTGAGCGCGGCGAGGTGCAGTGGGTACAGGTCCGGTTTCCGGCCGGCTGTCAGTACTATGCCGATTACGAACTGGAAACCCTCGATGCCGCGCCGGCCGATCCGTACGATCGCGTGCTCGCCGGTCGCTTCGGCCGCACTGAGGATCTGCGCCGGCAGCTGACGCGCATCCAGCTCTCGGGCCGGCTCGCGAACCTGATCTACAGCCTCGATACCACCGCCACCGACTTCTACGCGCACCAGTTCAAGCCGGTGCTCTCGTTCCTGGAATCACCGTGCAACGGCCTGCTGATCGCCGATGAGGTCGGTCTCGGCAAGACCATCGAAGCCGGCCTGATCTGGACCGAGCTGCGCGCACGCCTCGACGCACGCCGGCTGCTCGTCGTCTGCCCGGCGATGCTGCGTGAAAAATGGCGGGACGAACTGCGCCGGCGCTTCGGCATCCGCGCCGAACTGGTCGGTGCCGGTGAATTGCTCGCCGCGCTGCGCGAGCCGAAGGACACCTGGCCCGCCGAGCGCGCCCTGGTCGGCAGCCTGCAGGGTCTGCGGCCCTCCGGCGACTGGCAAAGCACCGACGAGCAGGGCGAGCGGGCACAACTCGCACGCCTGCTCGATGAACAGGCCGACGCCGAACCCCTGTTCGATCTGGTCGTCATCGACGAGGCGCACTACCTGCGCAATCCGCAGAGTCTGAGCGCCGAACTCGGCCGCCTGCTGCGCGAGGTCAGCGCGCATCTCGTGCTGCTGTCGGCCACCCCGGTCAACACGCGCGCCGACGATCTGTTCGAGCTGCTGCGACTGGTCGATCCCGAAAACTTCCGCTACGGCGAGCAGTTCCAGCAGGTGCTGCTCGCGAATCGTCCGCTGCTGCGGGCGCGCGCGTGCGCGCTGGACCTGCGGGCGAGTCTCGCGCAGGTCGTCGACGAGCTGCGCAAGGCGCAGGCGCATCCGCTGCTCGCCGGCAGCCGCCAGCTGCAGGATCTGATCGCCGCCTGCACCGACGGGCCTGCACCCGATACGCGGGCGACGCGCATCGAACTGGCCAATCGCATCGAGCGCGTGAACCTGCTCGCGCACGCGGTGACCCGCACCCGCAAGGCCGAAGTGCAGGAGCGGCGCGTCGTGCGGCGCGTGCGCGTCGAAGCGGTCGAACCGACCGATGCGGAACGCGCGCTCTACGAAAGCGTGACCGATGCCGTGCGCGGCTATGCGTGGCAACGCGACGTGAGTGACGGCTTCCTGCTCGCCATGCCGCAGCGTCAGGTATCGAGTTCGATGGCGGCGGCCTGCACGAGCTGGCTGGGGCGCGAAGACGCGCTCGACGCCGAGAGCCTGTTCGAGTGCCTGACCCTCGACATCGACCGGCCGCAAGGCTCGCCCCTCGTGCGCCGCATCGCCGAAGAACTCGCCGGCACGGTCGATACCGCGGAGCTTGCCCGGCACGACTCCAAGTACCAGCGCCTGCACGAGGTGCTCATCGAGTATCTGCGGGAGCACCCGGACGAGAAGGTGGTCGTGTTCTCATACTTCCGTCCGACGCTGCGCTATCTTGCCCGGCGGCTGGAGCATGACGGCCTGTCCGCCTGCGTGCTGATGGGGGGCATGCGCGAGAGCAAGCAGGATGTCATCGACCGCTTCCGCGACACGCCGCAGACGCGCGTGCTGCTGTCCTCCGAGGTTGCAAGCGAGGGCGTGGACCTGCAGTTCTGCCGGGTGCTCGTCAACTACGACCTGCCGTGGAACCCGATGCGCATCGAGCAGCGCATCGGCCGCATCGACCGCCTCGGCCAGCGCGCCGAGAGCATCTTCGTCTGGAACCTCTGTTATGCCGGCACCATCGACGAGCGCATCGTCCGGCGACTGTACGAACGCCTGAACCTGTTCGAGACCGCACTCGGCAGCCTGGAGGACGTGCTGGGCGACGAGATCGCCCGCCTGACCCAGGATCTGCTCTGTCAGAAGCTGACGTCCGCTGAGGAAGAACTGCGCATCGACCAGACCGCGCAGGCGATCGAGCAGGTGCGCCAGCAGCAGGACGAACTCGAACGCCAGGCCTCAACGATGATTGCGCACGGCGGCTACATCCTCGAACAGGTCAACGCCGCCCACACCTTCCGCAAGACGATCACCGCCGGGGACCTCGCCGCCTATGTGCGCGATTATCTCGAACGGCACGCACCCGGCCACACGCTGTATCAGCCCGGCGCCGATCCGTTCGAATTCGACCTGCGCCTGCCGCCGGCGGTCGCCGTGCGCTATGCGAACTATCTGCAGGTCCGGCACCTGCTCGGGCAAAGCCGGCTCGGGACCGGCGACGAAGTCCGCTGCCGCTTCGAGAACCGGGTCGGCGCCAGCAGCCACAGCCGGATCGAGACGATCAGCCAGTTCCACCCGCTGCCACGGTTCATCGGCGAGGAACTCGAGCGCCTCGAAACCAGCGTCTGGCCGGTGGTGGCACTGCGGCTCGACCGGCAGCGCAGCGGGCTGCCGTCGCTGCCGGCACCGGGCATCTATGCGTTTGCGCTGCTGCTGACCAGCTTCTCCGGGATGCGCACCGAGGAGGAACTGCTGGCGCTCGCCTGGCCCGTCGATGCCGATGCGCCGCTGGCAACCGATCTGTCGATGGATCTCGTCAACGCCGCCAAGCACCACGGCGCGGACTGGCCGGGGGTGGCCGCTGACGTCGACCTGGCGGGCCTGGCGGAGCGTACGCAGGACTGCTTCGAGCGCCTGCTGCAGACCTATGCCGGCAAGCGTCGCGCCATGGAAGCGGCCAATCATGACCGTATCCGCTTCCAGCTCGATGCGCTGGAAAACCACCGCCGCCGCAAGCTCGACCAGATCGAGGAACGTCTGGCAAAGCTGCGGGCCGCCGGCCGCACGCGCCGGGTCATCAACGCCACCGAGGGGCAGCGGCGCAAGCTCGAAGAGCGCATTGCGATCCAGCGCGAGCGCCTGAACGAGCGCAACGGCCTCAAGAGCGACCGGCTGGAGGTGTGCCGGGGACTGATCCGCATCGAATAGGCTGCACGAACGTCACGGACACGGACGAACACTGATGGACACAGACATCAGGGATCTGGAGAAAGAGTCAGGAGAAGACGCATGAGCGATCACGAGCAGGACTGGAAGCGCGCGCTGGCAGCCATCAGCAAAGACCTGCGCCGGCAGACAGCACCGCCCCCGGGAACGAGCCGCCGGATTCGCAGCTCCCTGCCGGCGCAGCGAACGTCGGCGCGGCCAGACGCAACGGCTGCCGCGGCAGGACCGGCCGCAGCCGCGAAGTCACCATCCCCGCCCGCGCCGGCCCTGACTCCGGCGTCGCCAGCCCGCTCCGCATCCTCCAGGCCGGCTCCAGCATCCCCGGCGCCCGCCAGACCCGAGTCACCGCCCTCCGGCAAGCCGCCGCTGCGGGGCTACGGCCGTGGCCTCTCGGTCTACGCCACGACCCGCAAAGCCACCGCGCCCGCGTCCGTCCCCCGGACAGCAGAGCCCATCACCGACCCGCTCGCGCCCTCCAGCCTGGCCATCGTTCCGCGGCGCCTGCCCCGGCAGCCGGACACGGCACTCTGGCGCACCGGCGGCCGGCTGCTGCAGCTCGATGCCGGCCCCCGCGCTGCGCGGCAGCGCATGACCATCGGACTCGATTTCGGCACCGCCTTCACCAAGGTCGTCGTTGCCGACGGCGCGAATCGCCGCTACGTCGTGAACTTCGAGGCCGCGGTCCGGGCGCGCGGTGCAGCTGCCTGCTTCCTGCCCGGCTTCCTCGCCATCGACTCCGGCGGCCTCGGCTGGCTCGGTTGCGACCGGAACAATCGCCTGCTCGCCGACCTGAAGTTCCGGCTGCTCGAAGAAACGCTGGATGCGCAGACCCGTGCGGCAATCGTCTGTTATCTCGCCCTGGTCCTGCGCTATACGCGCCACTGGCTGCTGACGCAGCATCGCAGCGTCTACGCGAACCGGAGGCTGGAGTGGTTCGTGAACGTCGGGGTGCCCGCGGCGCGCTGGCGACAGGCCGGCATCGACGACGAATACCGGCGACTGGTCGAGGCAGCCTGGAAGCTCAGCGTCGCCGAGGACGAACCGACACTCGCCGCCGCGCAGTCCGTGCAGCAGGAGCGCCCGTGCCTGCTCGGTGAGCGCCTCGCCACCGTGCCGGAATTCATCGCCCAGATCGCGATGTACGTGAACTCGCCGCAGCGCCGGCCCGACCTGCACCTGCTGGTCGATGTCGGGGCCGGCACGCTCGACGTATCCACCTTCAACGTCCACGAGAGCGACGGCGAGCACGTCTTCCCGATCTTCGCCAGCCGCGTTGAACGCCTCGGCTGTCATTACGCGATCCGCCGGGCACTGGCCGGCACGTCGGCACGTGTGATCGAGGATGCCGGCTTTGACCGGCAGAAGCTGGCCGGAATCAAGGGCGTGACGGAAGCGGAACTGCAGCAGCGACTCCGCACGGTCGAGAACGATGTCTGCCGGGTGATCAGCGCCGTGCTGACGCAGACGAAAGGCCGCCGTTACCGCAATTCGCGCGCCTGGAGTGACGGCCTGCCCGTGCTGCTCTGCGGCGGCGGCCGCGAGGTCGCCCTGTACCGCAGTGCCATCGAACGGCTGATCGCGGATCGATACCCGCTCAGGCTGCTGCACCTGAACCGTCCGTCGAACCTGGTGGCGCCCGAGTTGCCGGAAACTGCGCTGCAACGCCTGTCGGTAGCCTACGGGCTGTCGTTCGCCTTCGAGAATCTGGGCCTGATCAGGACCGCGGATACCGTGGAGGACGATCTTCCGTCCGCCGACGCAGCACACACCTACCGGGATCGGTACATCGAGAAATGACGGCCGCGGGAACCCGGCGGCCGGCACCGGCAGGCCGGACCCCGACTGGCACGGATCGCACCTGAACGAGGGATTTTCACCGGCTCCCGCAGGGTTTCTGGACGCGGAGCCGTGGGGTGAAGGGCAAGCGCGGCAACCCCGGACCCGTTCGCTTTCCTCAGCCGTCCTGCTTCTTCAGCAGATCGGCCAGTGCGCCGAAAGCCTTGAATGTCGCAGCCGGCGCCGGTGCGGCGCTGGAGTAGTCGGCGCCGCGCACCAGATCGGCGTGGCGCGAGTGCTCGTTGTCGTGGCAGTACAGGCACAGCAGCTCCCAGTTGCTGCCGTCCGGCGGGTTGTTGTCGTGGTTGTGGTCGCGGTGGTGCACGGTCAGCTCGTGCAGGTTGACGCGCGTGAACTCGCGCGCGCAGCGCCCGCAGATCCACGGATACAGCTTCAGCGCCTGTTCGCGGTAACCGGCCTCGCGCTGCTCGCGGGCCTTGCGTGCCTCGGCGACCAGACGGTCGAGCTTGGCGCTGTCCGGGGTGGTTTTCTTCAGGCTCATGGCAGCGGCGCCTCCGGCGCGGACGGCAGGGGTTACGAGGGGGGCTGACAGCAGCCGCGATCGTAGCGCGCGCCGGCCGTGCTCGCCGGCCGTGCTCGCCGAGCGTCCCGGCCAGCCGTTACGCTGACCGCTCTCCCGCTGACTGCCGGACTCGCGTCGATGCCCGATCCTTCGCCCGCACCTTTCCCGGAACTGCGCCCGCTGCTCGATCGCACGCTGGTCGTGCGCACGCTCGGCCTCGCGCTGCTCGCGCTGCTCATCGCCGGCTGTGCGCTGACGCTGCTGCCGTTCCTGACCGCGATCCTCTGGGGACTGATCCTGACCGTGTCGTTTGCGCCGCTGCACGCGGGGCTCACGCGGCGCATCGGCCGGCGGCTGGCGACGACGGTGATCGTGGCGCTGCCGGTGCTGGCGGTGCTGCTGCCGCTGTTCCTGTTCGCCGACGGCATCGCCAGCAACTTCATGGTGCTGACCGCGAAGGCCGAGGCGCTGCTGTCCGGCAACTCGCCGCCGAGCGCGCCGGAATGGCTCAACGACATCCCGCTGTTCGGTCACGACCTGCACGACTGGCTGAACGAGGTGCTGCACGACGAGGTGGCGCTGACCGAGCAGCTGCGCAAGCTGATCGCGCCGACGCGCGATTTCCTGCTGCTGGCGCTGCGCAAGCTCGGCGCCGGGCTGCTCGACCTGACGCTGTCGGTGATCGTCATGGGCGTGCTGCTGAACGACCTGCACCGCATCGGCGTGCGCACGCGCCAGTTCCTCGCGCAGTTTGCCGGCACGCGCGCCGCCGAGCTGCTGGCGGTCGCCAGTGCCACCGTGCGCGGCGTGGTTGCCGGCCTGCTCGGCACGGCGCTGGCGCAGGCGTTGCTCGCCGGCATCGGCTTCGCGATCGCCGGCACCGGCAGCGCCGTGTTCTACGGCTTCGTGACCTTCTTCCTGTCCTTCGTGCCCTTCGGTCCGGTGTTCGTGTGGGGACCGCTCGCCTGGCAGCTGTACGGGGCCGGCTCGACCGGCATGGCGATCTTTCTGGCGGTCTGGGGCGCGGCCGTGGTCGGCACGATCGACAACATCCTCAAGCCGCTGCTGATCGGCCGCGGGCTGGAGCTGCCGCTGCTGCTGGTGTTCCTCGGCGTGCTCGGCGGCGCGCTGTCCTTCGGGCTGATCGGCGTGTTCGTCGGTCCGGTGCTGCTCGCGGTCGGCCAGAACCTCGCGCGGCTGTGGTTCGTCGAGGGCGTCGCGCGCCGGCCGGAGGGCTGATCCCTGCGGGGAGCAAGGACGGGAGCCGGCCAAAAAAAACCCGCCGGATGCCTCCGCAAGCATTCCGGCGGGAAACCAGGGGGAGCGGGACGCGCGGGCGGATCGGCCGGTAAGGGGGAGGGAAGGCCGGCCTGCGGGTCCGCTCCCGGTACAGCCTCTCGGGAGCGAGAGTCGGTCACGGCGTGCAGCGCCTGCCGGCGCTGCACGCGGGGTCAGTGATGGATCGGGAGGGACCGGTCAGCCGAGATCGACCGGCACGAAGATGCGGGCCTCGCCGCGCTGGATCAGCAGCGCGATCTGCTTGCCGGCATGCGCGAGGCGCTCCTTCAGCTGCGCGACGGTGTTGACCGGCTCGCCGTTGATCGCGAGCACCACGTCGCCGGGCGCCACGCCGGCGCGCGCGGCCGGGCCGCTCGCCTGCTGCACCAGCAGGCCGCTGTCGAGGTCGTTGCCGCGCTTCTCCTGCGGACTCAGCGGCCGCAGCGCCAGCCCGAGCCGGCCCTGACCGGGCGCGGCCTCGTCGCCGGCCTCGCGGGCGGCGGCACGGAATTCGCCGACCGTCGCCTTCAGCGTCTTTTCCTCGCCCTTGCGGATCACCGTCAGCTCGACGTGGCTGCCGGGCTTGCTGTCGGCGATGCGCGGCGGCAGGTCGGCCGAGCGCTCGATGGTCTGGCCGTCGAGCGCGACGATCACGTCGCCGGCTTCGAGGCCGGCGGCCTCGCCGGCGCTGCCGGGTTCGACGCTGCTGACCAGCGCGCCATGCGGCGTCTTCAGGCCGAAGGCGGCGGCGAGCGGCGCCGAGACATCCTGGATCGCGACGCCGAGCCGGCCGCGTGTGACCTTGCCGTGCGCGACGATCTGCTGCTCGACCTTCATCGCCACGTCGATCGGGATCGCGAAGCTGATGCCCTGATAGCCGCCGGTGCGCGAGTAGATCTGCGAGTTGACGCCGATGACCTCGCCGTCGGCATTGAACAGCGGGCCGCCGGAGTTGCCGGGGTTGACCGCGACATCGGTCTGCAGGAACGGCACGTAGTTGTCATCGGGCAGCGTGCGCGCCTTGGCGCTGACGATGCCGGCCGAGACGCTGTTCTCGAAGCCGAACGGGCTGCCGATCGCGAGCACCCAGTCGCCGACGCGCGAGCGCGCCGGGTCGCCGATGCGCACGGTCGGCAGGTCGCTCGCGTCGATCTTCAGCACGGCGATGTCGCTCTGGTCATCCTTGCCGAGCACCCTGGCCTTGAACTCGCGCCGGTCGGTCAGGCGCACGGTGACGTGCTCGGCGCCGTCGACGACGTGGGTGTTGGTCAGGATCACGCCGTCGGCGCGCACGATGAAGCCCGAGCCTTCGCCGCGCACCACGTCCGGCGCCGGCCCACCGCGCCCGCGCAGGCCGGGCAGGCCGAAGCGGCGCAGGAAATCATACAGCGGATCGTTCGGGTCGATCTGGATCTGCGGCTGCTGCGCGGCGGTGCGCACCGTGCCTTCGACCTGGATGTTGACGACGGCCGGGCCGTAGCGCTCGACCAGTGCGCCGAAGTCGGGCGTGACGATGCGCGCCGGCGCCGGCGTGACCGCCGGAGCCTCGGCATGCGCCTGCTCGATCAGCTCGCTGCCGCCGTGCAGCACGGCACCGGCGCCGAAGGCCGCGACCAGCGCCGCGGCGAGCAGGCTGCGGCGCAGGCCGGTGGATTCGAGCGCCAGTCCGCGGCGATGACCGGCACCGTGCCGGGCGCGCGCGAAGCGGGCGACGGGCGGGACGGTCGCGGCCGGCGGCGTCTGCGGGTTCTGCGACGCTTGCGGGGACTGCGGAAGGTTCGGGTCCTGCGGGTTCTGCGGGTTCATGTGCGTGCCTCCTCGCGGGCGCTTCGGCTGCCGCGTTCAATGGGCGCACGATAGGCAGGACGATGTCGCCACGGCTTACCCGTGGCTTAACGCGGCGTAACGGCCGTGCGTGGAACCTGCGCGGAACCTGTGTGGAAGGATGAGGAGGGCAGCGATGGAAATTCATCTGGTCGGCGGGGCGGTGCGCGATGCGCTGCTCGGGCGGGCGGTCGGCGAGCGCGACTGGGTGGTGACCGGCGCCACGCCCGATGAACTGCTGGCGCTCGGCTACAAGCGCGTCGGCAAGGACTTCCCGGTGTTCCTGCACCCCGAAACCGGCGAGGAGTACGCGCTGGCGCGCACCGAGCGCAAGACCGCGCCCGGCTACCACGGCTTCGCGATCGACGCCGCCCCGCACGTGACGCTGGAGGACGACCTCGCCCGGCGCGACCTGACCGTCAACGCCATCGCCCAGGCCGCCGACGGCCGGCTGATCGATCCCTTCGGCGGCCGGCGCGATCTCGAAGCGCGGGTGCTGCGGCACGTGTCGCCGGCCTTCGCCGAGGACCCGGTGCGCATCCTCAGGCTCGCGCGCTTCGCGGCCCGCTATGCACCGCTCGGCTTCACGGTCGCGCCGGAAACGCAGGCGCTGATGCGCGCCATGGTTGCCGCCGGCGAGGTCGATGCGCTGCAGCCCGAGCGCGTCTGGCAGGAGCTGGCGCGCGCGCTCGGCGAACCGGTGCCGGGGCGCTTCATCGAGGTGCTGCGCGACTGCGGCGCGCTCGCGCGGCTCCTGCCCGAACTCGACCGGCTCTGGGGCGTGCCGCAACCGCCGCAGCATCACCCGGAGATCGACACCGGCGTGCACGTGCTGCTGGTGCTCGAACAGGCCGTGCGCCTCGGCGCCGACGTGCCGACGCGCTACGCGGCGCTGCTGCACGACCTCGGCAAGGGCACGACGCCGCCGACCGAATGGCCGAAGCACACTGCGCACGAGGCACGCGGCGCGGCGCTCGCCCGCGAGGTCAGCGAGCGCCTGCGCGCACCGAAGGAATTCCGCGAACTCGCCGTGCTGGTGGCCGAGCTGCATACGCGCGCGCACCGCGCGCTGGAGCTGCGCACGGCGACGCTGCTGGAAACCCTCGAACGCCTCGACGCGCTGCGCCGCCCCGAGCGCTTCGCGCGCTGGCTGCTCGCCTGCGAGGCCGATGCGCGCGGGCGCACCGGGCTGGAAACGCGGCCGTATCCGCAGGCCGCATGGCTCGCGCAGGCGCGCGAGGCGGCAGCGGCGGTGCCGGTGCAGCCGCTGGTCGAGCGCGGCCTCAAGGGTCCGGAGTTCGGCGAGGCGCTGCGTCTGGCACGCCTCGATGCGCTGCGCGCGGCGCGCAAGCGCCGGGCCGCAGCGGCGGACGCGGCGGGGGAGGGGAGTGCGGCGACATCGTGAGAAGCCGTTGCGACGACTGGCATTTCCATTACATCAGCGTAAGGTTGCTGCCTGCCGTACCCGTCAAGGAGTCACCGCCATGAACGTCGGCAACATCGGCTCGTCCTCGATCGAGCAGTTCATCAGCAACCAGCGTCCGCCCTCCCAGTCCGAAGGCGCCCCGCAGCAGCGCCACGTCGAAGCCGAGCGCCAGCAGGCCAGCGAAGCCCTGGTCCGCTCCGCCCCCGCCGCCCCGAAGGACATCCCCGCCTTCGACCCGGAACGGCGCATCGGCGCCTATATCGACGTCACTGCCTGAAACCACCGCGCTTACGCCCCCACGCCCCGAAGCCATGCCGGTTCCGGGGCCGGGTGGCAGTGCCGCTCACCTTTGCTCAAGGCGCAGCAAACCCGTCGCAAGCCGCAGCATCCCGGCCGCCATCACTGCCGATCCCGCTGCCACGTTCCACGTGAAACCCCGCCCGGCGATCCACGGGCGCTGTCTTTGAACTGCCGCAGGGCTTTCACACAGGCCGCGTAGCGTCCGCCTGCCCGCGGACCGCACGCGGCGCGGTCGCTGCCGGGTTCAGGGAACGCAGAGTCCGTCCGGCAGCTTCCGGTGCCGTAGCCGCTGCGTCCGCAGGCGTCGATCCCTCGACCGCTTCCCTTCCGTAGCCTGCACGGAGCCTGTTCCCATGCGTACGCTTGCCTGTTCCGCCCTGGTGCTCGTCACCGGCCTGATGCCTGTTGCCGTCGTTCATGCCGCGCCGTTCCCGGCCGGTCCGCTCGGCAGCTCGTCCCAATCCACCTATTTGCTGCCGTCGATGACCGGCGTCGCGCTGACCCCGCTGCTGACGGTCGGCGATGCCGCCGGCAACGGTTACCGGATGGCCGGCATCCCCGACGGCCTCGGGGCCTTCGATAACGGCGACGGCAGCTTCACGCTGCTGATGAACCACGAACTCGGCGCCAGCGCCGGTGCCGTGCATGCGCACGGCGCCACCGGCGCCTTCGTCTCCGAGTGGGTCATCGACAAGAGCACGCTGACGGTGCTGAGCGGTCGCGACCAGATCCAGACCGTCAACCTGCTGAACACCTCCACCGGCCAGTACCAGCCAGCGATCAACGCCACGCTGACGCGCCTCTGCTCGGCCGACCTGCCGGCGCCGACCGCCTTCTTCAATCCGGGCAGCGGTCTGGGCACCAGCACGCGCTTCTTCATGAACGGCGAGGAGACCAGCGGCGGCCGGGCGTTCGTGCACACCGTCACCGGCGCCGATGCCGGCCAGAGCTACGAGTTCGCCGCGCTCGGCCACGCCGCCTGGGAGAACGTCGTCGCCCGGCCGACTGCCGATGACCGCACCGTCGTGCTCGGCACCGACGACACCCATCCGAACGGCGATGCCGCCAACGCCAAGGGCCGCGTCTACGTCTACTTCGGCGACAAGCAATCGACCGGCACCGATCTGGAGAAGGCCGGCCTGACCAACGGCACGACCTGGGCGATCAAGGTCAACGGCGCGGCGATCGAGGATCGTTCGGCCACGGCCAACTTCGGGCTGGACGCCGACGGCAAGGCCAGCTTCTCGCTGGTCGATGACGGCAGCGGCACCAACTTCCTGCGCCCCGAGGACATCACCTGGGATACGCAGAACCCGGACCGCGCCTACTTTGTGACCACCGACGGTCTCGACGACGCCGACCCGGCCTCGCGCACCAGCCGGCTGTGGCGGATCACGCTCAATGACGTGAACGACCCGGCCGCCGGTGGCGTCATCGAACTGCTGATCGACGGCCGCCAGCCCGGCCAGCCGCAGATGATGGACAACCTGACGGTCGCCGCCGATGGCACGGTGCTGATCCAGGAAGACGTCGGCAACACCGCGCGTCTGGGCAAGGTCTGGCGCTACGACCCGAACACGAAGACCACGGTCGAGGTTGCCGCCCACGACCCGGCGCGCTTCCTGCTCGGCGCCCCCGGCTTCCTGACCCAGGACGAGGAATCCTCCGGCATCATCGACGTGACCGCGCTGTTCGACGGCGTCGCCGGCTACGACACCGGCACCTACCAGTACTTCCTGCTCGACGTGCAGGCGCACTACGCGCTCACCGACCCGGCGCTGGTCGAGGGTGGGCAGTTGCTGCTGATGGCGGTGCAGGCGGTGCCGGAACCGGGCAGCCTGTCGCTGATGGCGGCGATGCTCGGCTTCACGCTCTACGGCGCCCGCCGCAAGCGCTGACGCCCGCCCCGGCGGCAGAGCGGGCCGCCGCGGAATCCGTCTGAACCTGCCTGAACCTGCCTGAACGCACGGCGCACCGGACCGGCGGTGCGCCGTTTTTCATTGTGCTGGCACGGGTGGAAGAGGGCCGCGCGCAGCGGATAGTCGCCCATGCGGCAGGCAGTACCGGCTTCCACGCCGCACATGCGCAGCCGGAGCAGCCCCAGTACGATGTTCCGGCGCGATGATCTCGCCGCTGCCGTGGAATCGTCTCTTGTCCTCGCTGCCCCTGTTTCCCGATACCGACGCGCTCACGGCCCAGCCGGTCTGTGCGCCCGCCGTCACCGCCGCCGTGGCCAGACTCGCGGCCGAGGACGATGCCGAAGCCCGCGGTGCGGTGTTCACGCGCATCGAGGTCGTCGAGTTCATTCTGGATCTGGTCGGGTATACGCCGGACCGGCCGCTGCATGCCTGCCGTCTGCTGGAACCGGCCGCCGGTTGCGGCGAATTCCTGCGGGTGGCCGTGCGCCGCCTGCTCGCGGCCTGGCGAGCGGCTGGTAGCCCCGGCGACACCGACATCCTGGCCGTGCTTGGTCCGGCGCTGCAGGCCGTTGAGCTGCATCACGACAGCTGCCGTCGTGCCCGCGCCGCACTCGGCGAGGAACTGGCCGCGGCCGGCATCGGGGCGGACACGGCGCAAGCCCTGATCCGGCAATGGCTGCGGCAGGGCGACTTCCTGCTGAGCGCGCTGCCGGCCTCGTTCGACTTCGTCGTCGGCAATCCGCCCTACGTGCGGCAGGAGCTGATTCCGCCGGTGCTGCTGGCCGAATACCGCCGCCGTTACGCGACGCTCTACGATCGCGCCGACCTGTACGTGCCGTTCATCGAACGCGCGCTGTCGCTGCTCGCCGCCGGTGGCCGGCTCGGCTTCATCTGCCCGGACCGCTGGATGAAGAACCGCTACGGCGGCCCGCTGCGCCGGCTGGTGGCCGAAGGCTTCCACCTGCAGGCGGTCATCGACATGGATGAAACGCCCGCCTTCCACAGCGAGGTGGCCGCTTATCCGGCCATCGTCGTGATTGCCCGCGCCCGGCCCGGCCGCACGCGCATCGCCCATCGTCCGCCGCTCGATGCCGGAGTGCTCGGGCCGCTGGCTGCCGCGCTGCAGGCCGCGGCAAAGCCTGATCCGTCGCTGCCGGAGGTGCGCGAGCAACAACTGGTCTGCCTGCGCGGCAGTGATGCACCGTGGCTGCTGGATACCGATGCGCGCACGAACCTGATCCGCCGCATCGAAGCCGGTTTCCCGCTGCTCGAAGCCACCGGCTGCCGGGTCGGCATCGGGGTCGCGACCGGAGCCGATCGCGTGTTCATCGGCGACTACGCCAGCCTCGATGTCGAGCCGCAACGCAAGCTGCCGCTGGCGATGACGGCCGACCTCGAATCCGGTGAGCTGCGCTGGCGCGGGCTCGGGGTCGTCAATCCCTTCGGCGACGATGGCCGGCTGGTCGATCTGCGCGACTGGCCACGGCTGCGCGCGTATCTGGAGCGGCACCGGGACGTGATCGCAGCCCGCCACTGCGCGCGCAAGTCCCCCGGCAACTGGTACCGGACCATCGACCGCATCCACCCGGCGCTGGCCGCGGAACCGAAGCTGCTGATCCCGGACATCAAGGGCTCGGCCCACGTCGTCCATGAACCCGGCCGCCTGTATCCGCATCACAATCTGTATTACGTCACGGCCACGGCCTGGGACCTGCACGCGCTGCAGGCCGTGCTGCTGTCGGGGCTGACCCGGGCCTTCATCGCCAGCTACTCGACGCGGATGCGTGGCGGTTATCTGCGGTTTCAGGCCCAGTACCTGCGCCGGCTGCGACTGCCGTACTGGCACGAGCTGGCCGGACCGCTGCGTCAGGAACTGATCCATGCCGCCCGCAGCCGCAACCTCGCCGCCTGCGATCGGGCCGTGGCGCAGCTCTATGGGCTGAGCGCAGCCGAACAGGCAGAACTGCTGGCGCAACGCTGAATGGCACTCGATCTGGCCGATTACGAACTGCGGGCCACAGCCGCGGTGCAGGCGTTCTGGAACAGCCGCGAGACCGCACGCCAGCGCCAGCAGGCGGCCGGCCTCCTCGATGCGGGCGAGCGCGCCGGCGTCACCGCCGGCAGGAACATGGATGGCTTCTGCGGGCTGATCGTCGCGCTGGCACACGCGAACGGGCTCGACGCGGCATGCATCCATCGCGCACGGCGCCTGCTGACGCTGCCCGGCTACTTCCGGCCGACCAAGCAGTGGGATCTGCTGATCGTCGATCCGTGCGATGGCGCCCTGATCGCCGCGATCGAACTGAAAAGTCAGGTCGGACCATCGTTCGGCAACAACTTCAACAACCGTACCGAAGAAGCCATCGGTACCGCGCACGACTTCTGGACGGCATACCGCGAAGGCGCACTCGGGGCCACGCTGCGCCCGTTCACCGGCTGGCTGATGCTGGTCGAGGACGCGCCCGGCTCGCGCCGTCCGGTGCGGGACGCATCGCCGCATTTCCCGGTGCTGCCGGAATTTGCCGCCGCTTCCTACCTGCGGCGCTACGAGCTGCTGTGCGAGCGTCTGGTGCGCGAACAGCTCTACACCGCCGCTGCGGTGATCGCCTCGCCACGCAGCGCCGCCGGAGATGGGCAGTGGACGGAACTGTCACCGGCCACCGGGCTGCGGACCTTCGTCAGCGCCCTGGCCGGCCACATGGCGGCGGTTGCCGCGCAGCGCGGCTGAAACCGATCAGGCCCGTTCGGACCACGTATTCAGCCAGCAGGCCGGCGGCATCCGTCTGAACCTGTCGGGACGAATGGCCCACCGGAGCGGCGGTGCGCCGCTTCTGCTTCTGCATGCTCGCTGCCGGTTCGGCGGCTGGCAGAAGCAAGCCGTCTGCACGCGCACCGCACCGGCTTTCAGCGCAGCGTGACCTGATTGCCGCTGCCGGTGATCTGCGTCGAGACGTTGCCGTGGCCATCGGTCTTTGCGTGCTGCCCGGTCATTGCGCTGCCTCCATGCGAGGGGTGCCCGACCGATCATATGACTGAATGGCGGAAAAACACGCCGGCCGGGCCGATGCGGTTTCACGTGGAACACCTGCCGCACAGGCCGCTGACGAAGGAAACCCGGCGATCACGCTTTCCGGCCGCCTCAGCAGACGTAGGGGAACCGGTCAGGGTCCGGAAGCTAACCGGTCAGGTCCACGACCTGACCCGGTTGTGCTCCGGAGGGAACTGGTTAAGTCCGCAGCAGAACGGGTTTCCCTTCAACGGAAACCGGCCTGGGGTTTGTACCTGGCCGATTGCCGCCGGAGCCCAGCCGCCGACCGCCGCCGCGCCGCTGTTTCGGTTCCACGTGAAACGCTCCACGCGCCCGCGGCCGTCGGCCGGGCTCGCCGGGGCGGGCGCGGGCGCCGTATGCTCGCGCGCCTGCTCCGCACGCCAGTCCGCACCCGCCATGTTCCACGTCGTGCTGTTCGAACCCGAAATCCCGCCGAACACCGGCAACGTCATCCGGCTGTGCGCCAACACCGGCGCCGAGCTGCATCTGATTCATCCGCTCGGCTTTGTGCTCGATGACGCCCGCCTGCGCCGCGCCGGGCTCGACTATCACGAATATGCGCGCGTGCGCGAACACGCCTCATGGCCGGCGTTTCTGGAAGCCGTTGCGCCGGAGCACGTCTACGCCTTCACCACCCGCGGCGCCCGGCCGTTCCACGAGCCGGCCTACGCGCCCGGCGATGCGCTGCTGTTCGGGCCGGAGACGCGCGGGCTGCCGCAGGCGCTGCTCGAATCGCTGCCGGCGGGCTGTCGCGTGCGCCTGCCGATGCGCCCCGGCGTGCGCAGCCTGAACCTGTCGAACGCCGTCGCCATCGCCGTCTACGAAGCCTGGCGCCAGCACGGCTACGCCGGCGGCGGCTGAAGCGCGCATCGTCTTAATCCGGCACTCAGGCGCACGGCGCCGGCCGGCTTACACTGCCGCCATCCGCGGCCCGGGCGCCGTCTCGCCGAACCTCACCATGCTCTCCCGATTGCTGCACCGCGCCGTGTCGCTGCTCGGCCCGCTGCTGTTCCTGTGCGCGCTGTGGGCGCTGCATCACCAGCTCAGTGAATATTCGTGGGATGACCTCGTCGTCTATCTCGAAGCCCTGTCGCCGCACCGGCTGCGGCTGGCGCTGGCACTGACCGTCGCGAGCTACGCCGTCATCACCGCCTACGACTGGCTGGCGCTGCAATACCTGCGCAAGCCCCTCGCCGGGGCGCGCGTGCTGTTTGCGTCCTTCGTTTCCTATGCGTTCAGCAACAGCGTCGGCGTGTCGGTGCTCAGCTCCGGCTCGCTGCGCCTGCGGCTGTATACCGGCTGGGGGCTGTCGGCGATCGAGATTGCGCAGATCGTGCTGTTCTCGGCGGTGACGCTGTGGCTCGGCCTGCTGGTGACGGCCGGCGGCGTGCTGCTGGCGCAGCCGGTCGATCTGGCCGAGCTGCTGCACCTGCCGGCGCTGCCGCACGGGCCGTGGCTCGGGGCGCTGCTGCTCGTGCCGGTCGCCGGCTGGTTCGCGCTGGCGCTGCTGCGGCGCGAGCCGCTGCGCATCGGCGACTGGACGCTGCCGGTCGTGCGCGCGCCGCTCGCCGCGCGCCAGCTCGTGATCGGCGCGGCCGACTGGCTGCTGGCGGCGGCCGTGCTGTATGCGCTGCTGCCGCGCGTCGCCGATCTCGGCTACGGGCACTTCCTCGCGGTGTTTCTGGTCGCGCAGATCGTCGCGCTGGTCTCGCACGTGCCGGGCGGACTCGGGGTGTTCGAGGCGACGGTGATCGCGCTGCTGGCACCGTGGGTCGAGGCCGGCGATCTGCTCGGCGGGCTGTTCGCGTTCCGCGCCATCTATTACCTGCTGCCGCTCGCGCTCGCGACCGTGGCGCTCGGCCTGTACGAGACGCGCACGCTCGGTGCCCGGCTCGGCCGGCAGGCCGGCGAGGCGCTGCGCGTCGCGGCGCCGGCGGTGCCGGTGCTGCTGCCGTCGGGGCTGGCGCTGATGGCGGCGATCTGCGGCGGCGTGCTGCTGATGTCGACGGTCAGCCCGGCCGACGAGGCGCGCCTCGCGTGGATGCATCACGTCGTGCCGCTGCCGCTGCTGGAGGTCTCGCACTTCCTCGGCGCCGTGATCGGCGTCGGCCTGATCCTGCTCGCGCAGGGTCTGCAGCGGCGGCTGGATGCGGCCTGGCTGCTGTCCTGCCTGCTGCTTGCCGCCGGTGCGCTGGCGGCGCTGCTCAAGGGCGGCGACTACGAGGAAGCCTCGCTGCTGGCGCTGCTGCTGGCGGCGCTGGTGCCGTGCCGCGCGCATTTCTACCGGCGCACGCGCCTCGCCGAGGAGCGCCCGAGCGCCGGCTGGCTGGCGGTGACGGCGATGGCCGTGGTCGCGGCGCTGTGGCTCGGCTGGTTCTCGTACAAGGAGATCGATTACCGGCATGCGCTGTGGTGGCAGTTCCAGTTCGACGAGGACGGCGAGGCCGCGCGCTTCCTGCGCACGCTGCCGGGCCTGTTCGCGCTGGCGGCGGCGGTGGCGGCGCGCCAGCTGTTGCGCCCGGCGCCGCCGGCGATGGC